>NZ_RQVA01000020.1:0-31326 GCF_003992255.1 Veillonella sp. CHU110
AAGAATAGCACTAGCTATTTAGATAGCTAGTGCTAAGAACTTTTTATATGAGCAGCCCCCACATTTGACAAAGAGCCCATTAATAGTCTCATCTCACTTTATATCACAATGCAAAAAGGACTATGAAAGAATAGTCACCTATTCTTTCATAGTCCCCATAGTATTTACTTAGTCAATACTGCGATCCACGGATGCAATCTGAGATTACATCATACCGCCCATGCCACCCATTGGAGGCATTGGAGGCATCATTGGTGCATTTTCTTCTACTTTATCAGCAACGATAGATTCAGTAGTTAGTACTAATGCTGCGATGGATGCTGCATTTTGCAAGGCAGAGCGTGTTACTTTTGCAGGGTCCACGATACCAGCTTTTACCATGTCTACATATTCTTCTGTTAATGCGTTGAAACCGATACCGCTTTCAGTAGATTTTACACGTTCTACTACTACGGAACCTTCTAAACCTGCATTGTAAGCGATTTGGCGAAGTGGTTCTTCTACAGCACGGCGCACAAGGTTCACACCTGTTAATACGTCACCAGTAGCTTCGATACCGTCTAATGCTGGGATGATGTCGATCAATGTCGTGCCACCACCTGCAACGATACCTTCTTCCACAGCTGCACGAGTCGCATTCAATGCGTCTTCGATGCGAAGTTTTTTATCTTTTAATTCTACTTCAGTTGCTGCACCTACTTCAATGACAGCTACACCGCCAGACAATTTAGCCAAACGTTCTTGCAATTTTTCTTTATCGAATTCAGATGTTGCTTCTTCTGCTTGTGCACGAACTTGTGCTACACGACGAGCAATCACATCTTTGTTACCATTACCATCAACGATGATAGTTTCGTCTTTAGTGATACGAACTTGACGAGCTGTACCTAAGTGTTCTAATTCCACATTGTCCAACTTCAAGCCTACTTCTTCACTGATGACAGTACCACCAGTTAAAATAGCAATATCTTCTAACATAGCTTTACGACGGTCGCCGAAACCAGGAGCTTTTACTGCTACTGCTTTTAATGTACCACGAAGACGGTTCACTACTAATGTAGCCAATGCTTCGCCATCTACATCTTCAGCAATGATCACAAGTTCTTTACCAAGTTTTACAACTTTTTCAAGAGCTGGCAATAAATCAGCAATCACGGAGATTTTGCGGTCAGTGATCAAAATTAATGGTTCGTTTACAACTGCTTCCATTTTATCTGGGTCAGTTACCATGTAAGGAGATAAGTAACCACGGTCGAATTGCATACCTTCTACTACGTTCAATTCAGTTTGTAATGTTTTAGATTCTTCTACAGTGATAACACCGTCGTTGCCCACACGGTCCATCGCTTCAGCAATTAATGCACCGATTTCTTCGTCAGATGCGGATACAGACGCAACTTGAGCGATATCTTGTTTACCATTTACATTAATCGCTTTGGATTGAATCTCAGCTACTAATTTTTTCACCGCTAATTCGATACCTTTTTTAAGGATCATTGGATTAGCACCAGCTGCTACATTGCGCATACCTTCTTGGATCATAGCTTGTGCCAATACAGTAGCCGTAGTTGTACCATCACCTGCTACATCATTAGTTTTTGTAGCGACTTCTTTAACTAATTGTGCACCCATGTTTTCAAATGGATCTGGAAGTTCAATATTGCGAGCGATAGTGACACCATCGTTAGTGATTGTTGGGGCACCAAATTTTTTCTCTAATACTACATTGCGACCTTTAGGTCCTAAAGTTACTTTTACTGCATTTGCTAATTGATCAACGCCACGGCCTAATGCACGGCGTGCTTCTTCGTTAAATAAAATTTCTTTTGCCATTGTCTAGCCTCCTATGCAAGGGATACTCCCTCAATTGCTTAGATTATAATACTGCTAAAATATCTTTTTCACTGATGATTAAATGGTCAAGACCATCGATTTTGAATTCAGTGCCAGCATATTTGGAGAACATAACTGTATCGCCCAC
This sequence comes from Veillonella sp. CHU110, assembly GCF_003992255.1. Classification (NCBI taxonomy): domain Bacteria; kingdom Bacillati; phylum Bacillota; class Negativicutes; order Veillonellales; family Veillonellaceae; genus Veillonella; species Veillonella sp. CHU110. Next base: position 1,982 of record NZ_RQVA01000020.1, read on the forward strand.
TTTAACTTCTGGTGCTACACGTTCGCCATTGTCACATAATTTACCAGGACCCACAGCAATAACCGTTCCTTCAGATGGACGTTCTTTTGTGGAAGATGCTAAAAAGATACCACTTTCCGTTTTTGTTTCTACTTCTAATACACGAATGATGACACGATCGCCTAATGGTTTCATTGTTATACCTCTTCTCATATACACTATAATATCGATGTTAGCACTCAATAAGAGTGAGTGCTAATCACAAGTATTATTATAAATCATTTTTAAATTTTTGCAAGTCTTTTTTGACTTTTTGACCAAATGCCTATATCACTTATTTTTTTGTTTGATAGGCTGCGATGATTTTCTTACATGTTTCTAGTACACTAATCCTCTTATCCATACTGAAAGTCCGGATTTTTTCATACGCTTTCTCTTCTGAAAAACCATGAAGTTCCATCAATATGCCTGTAGCCTTTGACAAATATTTTCGTTCTTCTAAAGAATTTTCTACACCTTTTAATTGATTCCTTAAATCGCACTCTTCTTGAAAGCGAGCCATAGCCATCTGCAAGGCAGGGCCTAAATCTTGTTCTCGTAAAGGTTTTATTAAGTAGCCATACACCCCAGATTGGGATGCCTTTTGGATTAAATCATCTTGGCTATAGGCTGTTAATAGCACCACTGGCGCTAATCGTTTATGACGAATTTGTCGCGCTGCCTCAATGCCATCTAATGTCGGCATTTTCACATCCATGAGCACTATATCTGGCGCAAGGTCTTGGCATAGTTGGATGGCTTCGACTCCATTGGCACCTTCACCTATAACGGTATGGCCTTGGCTTTCTAATATATCTCGCAAGTCCATGCGAATCAGCGACTCATCATCTACTATTAAGACGCGCATACTCTTCTCCTTTGTGAACCCAAATATCTACTACAGTCCCTGTTCCTTGGGATGTCCAAGAAATTTTTCCATTCAGTTCATTCCGCACCAAGTTGTCAATAATTTGTAATCCCAACCTGCATTGTCTGGTACTTTCAAAATCATCTGGCAAACCACAGCCAGTATCTCGGATAGTAATGTGTAGCATATCACGTTGTCCATCGTCTTTTACTTCACGTACATCTACCTGCACGTGACCTTCTGTTTTATCTTTGAAAGCATGTTTAAAAAGATTGGAAAAGAGTTCATTCATCACTAAGGACACATAGCTGGCCTTGTGGGATGACATAATGATGTCTTCCCCTGTATAGTCCATGTCGATGCGCTGATCAGAAGAGCCTAATCCTTGTCGCAACAACCGCCACAATTCTTCGATAATGCTGCGCAATGCCACATAATCTTCATCAAAATTCGATACGATTTCATGGACGAGAGCCATACTTTCAATACGATGAATGCTGTCTTGTAAAGCTTGTTTCACATCATCAGATCCACTGCGACGACTTTGCATGCGAAGTAAGCCTGCCACAGATTGCAAATTATTTTTTACACGATGATGTACTTCTTTGATGACGGAGTTTTTCACCAGGAGTTCCTGATCGCGTTTGCGCAATTCTGTTTTATCTTGTAATACTAAAATGCCACGCTTCCACTTCACTCCAAGAACGACGGGAATCATCACTTGTCGCAATGCAATGTCACCATATAACTCCTCATCAATGGTACCCACTCTATCTTCTAAGGCCTTTTTGATACGACCAACTTTTAAGGTACTACTATAAATAGACGTTCCCTGTAATCGTCGATCGATACCAAAAATATCTCCTAGTTTTTTCGCCGCTCGGTTCGCATACAGTATGGTTCCGTCTTGTTCAAAAAAGAGAATCCCGTCTAGGACGGAAATGCCCTCATACAGTTCTGGTTGCTGTAGTTGTGGTACCAACATACCTTGAAAGGTCGTTTGTGACACGATGGACATAAACTCGTCATAGCGACTAGAATACACTTCCGACACTGGGTTTGTGAAGGCACAGGCACCGATGCATTTGCCCCCATTATCTACGATAGGATACACGTAAGCATGATATGATTCCATTGTGATACCAGTATCAGTCGGTTCCTCCCAGTCCATGAGACCTGTGTAAGGTTTGCCACTACGTAACATCTGCTGGATAGGATGTTCCATAGATACTTCGTATTTCTGCACCATTCCCGTATGATCACTATCGAGAGCTCCACTTAGCAAAAGGTGTCCATCCTTAGCTTGCACTAAGAGGGACACCCCTTGTTCACTGATGGCTTTACCAAAGCTCAATCGTTCGGAGAACTGTAATAGTAAAGCCTGTTGTGTTGGATATAAATCTGTTTCTTTGTTAAGAATGTCTTTCCAACTAGCCATGTTGGTTTCCTTTCCACAAATCGCTGCCCAATGGAATGGACGGTTTTGCATTCAATGTGTAATTGCTGAATTTACCAGCTTGTGCCATATAATAGGCTCTACAACCAATCATAGCTGCATTATCTGTGGCCAACATAGATCCTGCTGTGAGGTATGTCAAGCATTCTGCTTCGCACATGGCTTGTAAATCTCGTTGCAGTCCGCTGTTAGCCGACACGCCACCAGCTAGGGCAATCTTAGTTTCTTTTAAGGTGTGGGCCGCTTCTTTCATCTTCTCTACCAATACGTCTGTAATAGCCTTTTGAAAGGAGGCTGCCACATCTTCATGACAGATAGCTTCCCCTTTTTGTTGTTTTCCATTGATATAGTTAAGCACCGCAGATTTTAAACCACTAAAGCTAAAGTCAAAGTTTCCTTTTTCTAGCAATGGCCGCGGAAAATCAATAGCCTCCGGATTGCCTTCTTTCGCCAACGCATCAATATGTGGTCCTCCTGGATATGGGTACCCCAACACCCGGGCGATTTTATCAAAAGCTTCACCTGCCGCATCATCACGTGTTTGACCTAGTACCTGGAAACTTTCATAATCTGTCATATGGACTATCATAGTATGTCCCCCAGATACAACTAAGCACAAGAATGGCGGTTCTAACTTAGGGTGCAACAGGAAGTTTGCAAAGATATGACCTTCCATATGATGAACGCCTATCAAAGGAATGTCTTTTGCAAAGGATAGGGCCTTTGCCGCTGACACACCTACCAACAGAGCCCCTACTAAACCAGGCCCATAGGTGACACCGATATGATCTATATCGTCTAATGTCAAATTCGCATCTACCAAAGCTTGGTCAATAACTGGCATAATCTGTTCTATATGATGACGGGATGCCACTTCTGGTACGACACCACCAAATTTTCTATGAATGGGCACTTGACTAGAAATCACATTGGAGATGACTGTTCTTCCATCTTGTAACACCGCTGCCGATGTTTCATCACAGCTAGTTTCAATAGCTAATGTGTAGATACTCATGCCAGTTCCTCCATTTCTTTTGTCATAATCAGACCATCTTCTACTGGATCTGAATAAAATTGTTTGCGTACTCCTACTACTGTAAAGCCAAGTCTACGATACATGGCTTGGGCTGCAATATTGGACACACGCACTTCTAAAAAAATATGTTTCATACCTCGTTTACGGAGCATTTGCGTTAACTTACGAGTCATTTTAGCGCCATAACCTGCACGACGATATTCAGGATGAATAGCAATATTTGTAATTTGTCCTTCGTCCAACACTAGCCAAGATCCGGCATAGCCAATGATCTTGCCATCATCTGTTTCTGCCACAAGGTACAGCTTATCTTCTACTTCTAAATCATCTATGAGGGCTTCTTTTGACCATGGTGTTGAGAAGCATGCTATTTCTATTTCGTAGATGCCTTCAATATCACTTCGTAAGGCTTCTCGTAATGTGACCATTATCGTTCACCTGCTGCTTCACGGACTACTACTGTAGGTTCTACGTAGGTACCAGTAGCTAAGATGTCTTTATGTTTCTCATCCCACACCACTTCCGCTTCCGATTTGCGAATATAGAATGGCTCAATAGACTGCGCATCAGGAATCGAACCGTTCATAAATTGTGGCAATGCCACTTGAATGACATGAGATGCCCGTGGACGTTGTTTAGATTCATGTCCTAGTGCGAGTTTCATAGGATCAATACAGCCTTCTTCTACGCCTAGGGCATATTCTTTTTCTAGACGTTTTAGACCATCCCCCACGATTATTACTGGATATGACTCACATAATGCCACTAAGGATGTTAGCAATTCTGGTACTTGGTGAACTTCCACCGAGTCCAGTGCATCCATCGTTGCGCCATTCCATGCATATTGACGAGCATACACTTGCTTTTTCTGTGCATCCACAACGGTACACACACGATAATTAGAGTACATAAACCCTTGTGCCAATACGTCTGTAGTAAGCACTCCTACTACAGGAACATTCCAAGCGTAGCCCAGGGCCTTTGCCGTGCCTAAGCCAATGCGTAATCCCGTAAAGGATCCCGGTCCAATGGTAACGGCAATACCTGTGATATCAGATTTCTTTACTTTCCCCGTTGTCAACACCGTTTCAATGTGTGGCACCAGTTGCTCAGAATGAGTAAGACCTGCTTGCACAATGAGTTCGCTCCGTATTTCTTTGTCATTTCCCACCGCCACACTGGCAATGGCGCTACTCGTTTCAATTCCTAAAATCATAGGTTTTCTCCTATGCATTGCAATGTATCCTCTGAAAGTAAGTCCGTACGAACTGTAAACTGACGAGATCCATCTGCATTTACGTCGATAGTAATCCAAACCGTTGTGTCTGGTAACTCATCTTCAAACTTACTAGCCCATTCCACAACGGACTTTGTTTCCTCTGTATATTCGTAAAAGCCGATGGTTTCCAGTTCTTCTACTAAGTCCATTCGATACAAATCAAAGTGATACAAATAGATTCCATCTACTTCATAGGTATTCATCAAAGCAAAGGTAGGGCTTGTCACTTCTTCTGTAACTCCAAAGCCCTTTGCAATCCCTTGGGAAAAATGTGTTTTCCCTGCCCCTAGTGTGCCATCTAGAGCAATACAAATAGAGCTTTCATAGTCTTTTATAAATCTCCCTAAGCTGCGACCTAGAGCCAACGTTTCCTCTACGGAATGCGTTGTATATTGTATGGTGTTCATAGTATTCCTTTATCATTGAATTTTAATTAGTAAGCTACCTATATCGCATACTCATACCGCATCATGATCACTAGATAAGACTAGGATTTTCTATTCAATACTCAATCATGCGATAAATGATTATATCCCTTAGGCTCCACTTTGACCCACTGTCCATCGCAATCTACCACGACCTGTGTATTGCCTGCTTTAACATATCCAATGATGGTGAAAGTCTCAGCTGGCAACGCCTCTGCTTTATCAGCTGGAATAGTTCCCACTAGCTGAAAGTCTTCGCCCCCTGTCCACATAGGAAAGTACGGGCTCATATGATGACTTTCACAATAGGCCTGTACCTCTGGATGGATTGGCAAAGTACTTTCATCAACATAAATAGTCACCTGCGATGCTTTAGCTATCTCGTTGAGCTCGCTAGACAAGCCGTCGCTGATGTCATTCATAGATGTGGCACCTAAGTCTCTTGCTATTATACCACATTCCACATGAGGAATGGGGCGTTGATGGACGGATTGACTCACCAGATAGTCCTCGTGGCCCTCCAGCAAACTATGGAGACCCACATAAGATAAGCCTAAATAATTTGTGATAAACACAACGTCACCATCTTGAGCACCACTGCGGAGAACACCTTGATTTGTTGGCACATCTCCAAATACTGTAGCTGAAATGACAAAAGGGCCTTCCGTCGATACAGTGTCGCCACCGATGATATTCACATCGTAGTCTGCACATATATGGCGCAATCCATTGTAAACTTCTTCCACATAGGATGTATCTCTTCCCTTGGGCACTGCAATAGACACCACCATATGACGTGGGGTGCCACCCATCGCTGCTATGTCACTGATATTGGCGGCCCCTAAACGATACCCTACGTCAAAAGGAGCCGTCGTACTATCACTAAAGTGAATGCCTTCCACCATCATGTCCGTACTAACCAATTGATCCACATCACGAGGTGTATCATAGACAGCACAATCATCACCAACGCCGACCTTTACGTATGTAGAATTGTGGATACTGTGTTGTGTTAATTTGTCGATAAGAGAAAATTCGTCAAGCCTAGGACTCATATTGTTAGATACATTAGAATTACTCTCTATAGTATAGTGTGTATCCTTAGTTGTATCATTCTGTAGTATCGTATCTCTATCGATAGTATATTCTAGGTGATTTTCTCGTATGTTATAGGCATTACCCTCGTTATCATTGATATTTTTATTACCATTGGCTTTATTAACATGCATACTTCGATTCGATAACACATGGTCTTCGTCTAGCAGTAAATTCCGCAAAAAACGTTCCAAATATTCCGTTGTTCTATACACACCCAGTTTCAAATTTTGATAATTGGCACGTACCAAGGCATTCCTAAAATACCACGCATGGTCGGCAAATATATCATTAGTCACCGTAAAACCTAGGGTTCTAAGATGTTTAATGAAAAATACCGCTGTCGTTCTCGTATTCCCTTCACCGAACACATGAATCTGCCATAATCTGGCAACAAAAGTCGCCAAATGACGAATCGTCTCTGACATATCTATGTTAGCATAGGAAAAGTTTTTTTCTTGCTCTATATCATAGAGTAAAGTCGCCCCTAGTTCAGATATACTACCATAGGTCACCGTATCTCCATCGAGAATCCATTCTTTTTTTGTGATATTGTAATCTCGTATATTGCCCGCATGAGGATAGATGTCTGCAAACAATTGTCTATGAATCGATAAGTACTCGCTAGGTGTAAAACTAAAAGCTTTTTCTAACAGTATCTCCGATATACGAAGTGATACTATATCCGCCTCTGCCATTCTATCATTTTGATTTGGATAGGATTCATAATAACTTTCCAATAATGTATGAACGGCCTGTAAGGACATCTGCCCTTCAATATTCTTCTTTGCTAAGTCTACTAAATACGCAGATGGCGTCAACCCATCGACAGCTTGCAAGCCAATGGCTGTTTTCCAGACTTGGGCTTTTTCATATTGACTGGCTTCACCTTGACGGATATATTCCTCAAAAGGATCCTTGTGCATCGTACCACCTCGTTTCTTATATACAACGTCATTAGCCAATTATCTATTCTCACAGACTAATACAGCAGAACTGTGTATACCTAACTATGAGTATTGTATAACACTTTCACTATACATGTTGTTCTTATTGTACCATACTAGCAACTAAAGATAAGATAAATTTATCTAAAATTCTAAACCAATACTCCCTACATTCATTCGATGCATGCCTATATCCATCACTATCTTTACAATCTTTCTAATAAGACTAGTATATCTTCTATTCCTTAGCATGCTCATCATACTATATAAAACAAAGGGACCCTTATCAGGTCCCTCTATCATTGGATAGTGCTTAACTATATGACACTACCGCGTCATTTCAATCAATTGTTTCACATACTCATTACTAGGATAGTTCTTAACTTCTTCTATAGTTCCGTATTGTTGTATCTTTCCTTCGTGCATGACAAGGATATGAGTCCCTAGCTTAAATGCTTCATGCATGTCATGGGTGATAAACACAATCGTACAATCCGTTTGTTTATGAATCTGTTTCAAATCTTCTTGCAGTTGGTACCTCGTAATGGAGTCCACCGCTCCGAATGGTTCGTCCATGAGCAATATCTTTGGCGAGTTTGCATAGGCTCTAGCAATACCTACTCGTTGTTGTTGTCCACCCGATAGTTCCTTGGGATACTTTCCCTTACTATCCAATGGAAGTCCAACTAATGAAAGCATTCGATTGACAATGCTATCCACTTCTTCTTTCGGTAGACCATCTAGTTTTGGTACATACCCAATATTACCCGCTACCGTCATATGTGGGAATAATCCATCTCCTTGAATGGCATATCCTATCTTTCTCCGCAAAGAGATAATATCCTGATCGATAACTCGTATTCCATTGATGGTAATATCTCCTTCATCGGGTACAATTAATCCATTAATCATTTTTAAGAGCGTTGTTTTACCTGATCCTGAGGTACCTACAATGCAAAGAAAGTCCCCTTCATTGATGGTAAGATTGAAATTTCTCACCACCCATTTGCCTTGATAGGATTTTCCAATATTCTTATACTCTATAATTTGATTCATCTATTTCATCACCAATCCTTTAGATTGCAAAAATTCCTTCGCCACTTGTTTCGGATCTTCCTTATCAATTTCTACTTTTTTATTTAACTGTGCCATGGTACTTTCATCTAAGATACCATCTAAACGATGTAAAACAGCTTCTAGTTCAGGATGTTTCTGTAACGTTTCCTCACGAACGACCATGCCTGCCATATAACTTGGATACAAGTTTCGATCATCCTCTAAGACTACAACCCGTGGATTAGACAGCTGACCATCTGTCGTAAACACAGTCATCGCATCAATTTTCTTATCAAACAAGGCTTGATATTTTAATCCATTGTCCATATCTACCTCTTTTTTGAAGTGATAATTATAGGCGTTAGCTAACGCTTTATAACCATCTTCCCGTTCAAAGAAATCATATTCTGCACCAAATGTTAGCTGTCCAGCATACTTCGCCAAGTCTGTAAATGTTTTAATACCGTATTCCTTCGCTAAATCTGCTCGGATGCCAATGCTATAGGTATCATTAAATCCAAACATGCCTTTCCACAAAAAGTGATACTTATCCTTGTATTCTGCTGTTAACATCGAAAACTTATCATTCTTATACTCGTCCTGATGTTTCAAAACAACTTGCCAAGATGTGCCAGTGTACTCTGGATACATATCAAAATCACCACGAACCATACCCAGATGAATATTAGATGTACCACCGCCTACACCGTGGGTATACTCTACTTTTAGGTTCGTATCTACCTCAATGAGAGTACCCACAATTTCCGCCAAGATGTATCCTTCTGATACGGGTTTTGATGCAATATGTATCGTATCATGTTTGCTATATTGTTGCAGTCCAAAAGCACTCCCCATAACAATCAATAAAACCCCCACTGCATAGCCCATTCTTTTATTGACTACTGTATGGATCCTATGTTGCTCCACTAATTTGCCAATGGCACCTAAAATGCGGTCTATCACTAGTGCTAATAGTGCAATCAAAATCCCACCGATCCAAATCAATACTTCATTATTCGTCGTAATGCCACGATAGATGGCAACACCTAATCCACCTGCACCTACAAAGGATGCAATACCAGCTAATGCAATCGTCATAGTCACCATATTCATAATAGATGAATGAATTACAGGAAATGCTAATGGCAACTGAATCTTCCATAAAATTTGACTATCAGTACTCCCCATAGCCCGACTGGCCTCAATAATCTTTGAGTCAATGGTGGTAATCCCTACATAGGTACCACGAACAATGGGTAAGAGGGCATATATAATAAGTGCAATGATAGCCGTCGTATTCCCCACCCCTGTGAAAGAAATGAGAAACCCTAACAGAGCTATAGACGGTATCGTATAAGCAATATTCACCACAGATATCACCGAATTTGCCATTTTCTCGTTTTGTGATATCCATATTCCAATTGCAAGACCTACAATAGTAGCAATGATAACGGATATAAATGTAATTCCTATATGTTCTATTAATAACTGCACATAAAATGATGAATTGTTTCCTAACTCTTCTACTATTTTTTGTATCATCAAGTCCTCCTTTCCTACAGTATCTTTGCAGGTATAATATCATAGTAAACTAACATGAATTTAGTGTATAAAAATGTTGGAGGCACTTCACTAAGAGGCCCCCAACATACAACTTAATCTTTTACTATTTTGTCTTTCATTTGTTTTAATGGATGCGTTAAGTCAATATCACCATAGGTCGGTAAGGTTACACCTTTTACCTTTACATAAACTTTATGTACACCATCAAATTCCACCGCTGTATTTACAATAGATGCAATACGCAATGTGGCTGTTAAACCAGTAGCATCTTGTAAAAAGTCATCATTCAATACTACGGTCACTGTATCATCATGCTTTGCCGTTTCTACTACTTTTGTTCCTTTAGCAAACACCGGGTACTCCGCACGACCATCTTGTTCAATCATCAAGTTAATAGCATCTTTTACCGTTTTACGATTTGCATCAATTGTCAATGGCTGTGGCATAACACCCTTTCCATCTTGTCGTGGTACATATACCATTATTTTTGTCATTGCTTCTTGTGCATTATTAGTTTGCCCTTGACTCGCTGCTTGTTGCGTTTGTTTTCCCAAGTCCACTTTAACATCCTGGGAATTACACCCAGCTAAAGCGATTATACATATGCTCATCATGGCAATTAAGCTATTACGCAATGATTGTTTCATGACATTAACCTCCAAAATACGCTTCCAAACCGTTTGCTATTTCATTAGCAAACTGTTGACGTGTATTCGCTTCTTTCAGATGTGCTTCCTCAGTAGGATTAGAAATGAACCCTAATTCTACTAAAATAGAAGGCATCAAAGAATGACGTAATACATATAAATTTCCAGGTTGAATACCTCTGTCTCCATTGAATCCACTATGGTTAGCTATTTGTCGTTGCACTGATGAAGCTAATTTTTTTGATTGTTCAGATCCATCAAAATAATACGTAGCTATACCACCTACATTAGGATTCGAAAATGAATTGATATGGACACTGATAAATGCATCTGCTTGGTTCACATTAGCTACATCCACACGAGCTTGCAACTCATCAACACCACTAGCATGAGGTCCATAGACATCCACATCTGTAGTCCGTGTTAACACTACTTTAGCACCTTTTGCTTCTAAAACAGATTTTAAATATTCTGAAATAGGTAATGTAACCTGCTTTTCTTGCAACCCTGTAGGTCCAATAGCACCTGGATCACTACCACCATGACCAGGGTCAAGGACAATAATTTTACCACTAATACCACCAGATGTACGATAGTTAACACTTGTTGGCTTAGCTGGTTGTGGTTGCGCTGGTGCAGAATTCACTATAGGAGGAGCTACCTTTGCCTGTATATTTGATTTCACAGGTTCTGGCTTTGTAGCCGGTTTAGGTGCAGCCTTAGCTGTAGTAGCCTTTTCCTTCGACTCTGAAGCGGGCTTTGCTACTGGTGCAACTACAACTGGTTTTTTACCATAGTAATTTTCTCTAGGAGCCATACCCTTTTGTTGAATATCTACTACCATACGATATGGTTTATTATTGACTGTATCTTTTTTTAATGTAAACACTTTTAAATCTGCTACATCAATAGGTTTTGGTGTTTCAATAGTTACTACCGTATCTGATCCTTTTTGTACTAAACTTGCTGTTTTAGCGATTCCATCATCCATTGTGACAGATGTAGGTGCTCCTGCAATAACAGCATTTTTTAACGTTAATGTAGTAGAAGTTCCGCTGGCACTAATAGAAGCATTCGCATGTACTGGACTAGATAAACTAAATACCATTCTAACAAATGGTATGGGTGCATCATTTCTAGTCACCCAATGAAAATCTGTCACATTAGCAGCACGAGTTCCCCCAAAGACTATTGGTAAGACGAACATTAACATTCCTAGCAAAGTAAATAACTTACGCAAATATATCACTCCAATCTATGTTGCTTTGGATAATTTCCTTTAGACAGTATCTTAATTATACCATACTTTAGGAAATGATTCATGAATATATTGTGAAGGATTATCGTTCTGTGCGAACATCGTAGTCTTTACCATCTGTTCTAATAGTAACAGTTCCCATTGTATCTGTACGATATATCTCTACATTTTCTTTTGAAAGTCGTTCCAAAGCCTTTGCACCAGGATGTCCATAAGAGTTATGTAATCCAGCAGAAATAACGGCTATTTCTGGACGTATTGAGCGAATAAAATCTTTTTCACTAGATCCATTGCTTCCGTGATGCCCCACTTTCAATACTTTACTCGACATTTTTGTATTTTGTTCTTTAATTAATCGCGCTTCTTCTTCTTTCTCAGCATCACCCGTCATAAGCATAGAAAATTTACCAAATGTTAGTTTTCCTACAATAGAGTTATTATTTTGATGCACATGTCCTTTGGAATCTCCCAGAACTTCTCCTTTCCATGGAGCAAACACGTCAAAGTACGCTCCATTACCAAGATCTAATCGATCACCTTTTTGTAACACTTCTCGATGAATTTTTTTAGTTTCTATAATTTTTAAATACGTTCTGTAGGTTCCACTATCGATTTCAATGCCATTATCATAGACATGTTTAATAGGGAATTCCTTAGCAATCGCATAAAAGCCTCCAATATGATCTGCATGGGGATGCGTTAAGATTATATTTTCCAACTCTTTTACACCATATTTTTTTAATAAAGCAACGACTTGTGGGCGGTGTTCTATATCTCCTGTATCAATCATCGTAAATGAATCCCCAACTTGAATTAAGATAGCATCACCTTGCCCTATGTCTAAGACATGAACTTTCATAGTCCCGGATGCTTCTTTTGTTCCTTGCGTGGACTCAACCTTTGTTGAACTGGCATTGGCCATCGATATATCTGAACTACATCCTAATATCGATAGTAAGGTGATGAATAGAGTCCCCAGTATAAGCAGATATTTATATATATTTCGTTTCATCTATAGTCTCTTTCCAACTCAATAACTTATATACTTAAACAAGTATATTTCATCTATAGAACTAGGACAGGTAGAATATTACTACTGTTTCTGATTCTATAAAGGTTTCGGTTCCGAATATCCCCTAATCTCTCGAATCACTTGTCCCATTCTTACTGCTACTTCTGATGGAGTAAATCCAGGACCAACTTCTGCTAACGTCCTATCACCGGCTACACTATGAGCATATACAGCAAGTTTTATGGCTGTATGAACCTCATCAGTTTGATTCAACATAGATCCAATCACACCTGCTAATACATCACCCATACCTCCCGTACCCATATATGGATTACCAGAAGTAGTAAGACTAACTACACCTGTTGGTGCACCTATCAATGTAGGTTGACCTTTTAATACTACATACACGCCATAGGAAGTCGCAAATGTATGAACTATACCAATCGGATCCGCATCTATTTCTTCTATTGATTTACCAGTAAGTATAGAAAACTCTCCTTTATGGGGAGTAAGCACAATAGAATGACCTGTTTTACTTAGAATGGAAGCCTGTTTCTTAAGTAATTCTAAGGCACTAGCTATAGCAATCAATCCATCTGCATCAATGACAATATGAGAATCATGAGTCACTTCAAATCTCTGTAGTAGCTGATTTCTATACATTTCAGTTCTACCACCACCTGGGCCAATTACCACTGAACTATTGGCATCCAAGGTGACGACATTCTCAATAGAATTAATCATCATTTCAGGACGGCTCATTGTTCGTAACGATTCTACTTCATTAGTACCTGATAGTATGGTGACTTTTCCAGCCCCACTCCGTAAGGCTCCTTCAGCACTTAATATAGGAGCACCGTAGATACCAGGAGAGCCACCTACTACATAGACATGGCCATTGATTCCCTTATGAGCAATGGGAGATCTTGGTGTCATATATAAACTATCTTTAGTATTCCAAAAAACATCGATATATGGTTCCTTTTTCATAGCTTTTGACAGTGTATCATAGGCCATAGGAAAACCAATTGTTCCTATTGTCATATGTCCCACATATTCACGACCTGGATACAGCAACATGCCTACCTTAGGTGCTAGCAATGTTACTGTTTCATCTGCTTGAAATGTGTATTCATCTACTTCACCAGTTAATCCATTCACACCACTTGGTATATCAATGGATATACATCTACGATTCGAACTTTCAATTCCCCACCACTTACATTGTTCAAAAATACTTTGAACATGCTCTGGTAATGTTCCATGAAAGCCAGTTCCAAATACGCCATCTACAACGATACCTGTATTAGTTAATACAAATTCAGGTAGCTGTTCTCCTGTATCCATTATTTCTTCTAATAGAATTATTTCAATCCTATCTTCTAATGAACTTATAATCTTCCACTGCTGTTTAAATAGTGTTGATCCATTTTGGGGTTCTCCTAGTATAACAACTATAGGTGGTTCCATAGCAACTTCAGCCAACAGTCTGGCTGCTACAAGAGCATCCCCTCCATTATTGCCTATACCACATAAAAAGACAGCATTTTTGGGCCCTTCTATTTCTCGTATATGTCGTTGTAACACTTCAAATATAGATCGACCTGCTTGTTCCATCAGATGCGATACAGGAAGCCCTAGCTTCTGAATATATTGATCAATGTTTGTCACTTGGCTTGGTGTTAATACTCTCATAGCTATTTCCTCTAGTATACAATCACAGTACTGGTAGCATATTCACGACAATGACTAATAGATACTTGTAGGGTATCATATCCCAACGCTTTCATTTGCTTACCAAAGTATCCTGAACAAGTAATAACTGGCGCTCCCCACGCATCATGACTGACTTCTATATCTTGCCATGATCCATAGCGAAAACCTGTTCCCAACGCTTTCACACATGCTTCTTTGGCTGCAAAGATGCCGGCAAAGGAAGCGGCGGCTTGTTTATTTCTTCCCCACGCGTAGTTTCTTTCGTACTCTGTAAAAACACGATGCAAAAAGGATTCTTTTTGCATCGCTTGTTCCATTCGATGTATTTCTATTATATCTGTACCTACTCGAATCATATCATCCTCGCAATTGGCGAATCATATCTGCTCGATCCGAGGCTCCAAATACAGCTGATCCCGCTACTAACATAGTAGCCCCAGCTTCACGTACCAGTGGAGCCGTTTTTAAATTAATGCCTCCATCTACTTCCACAACAGCTGTTGTATTACCTACTGCATCCAATAGTTGACGAGCTTGTTGTACTTTTTTTACTGCATTGGAAATAAAAGATTGTCCTCCAAATCCTGGATTCACACTCATAATTAAAATTAAATCTAAGTCGCTAGCAATATCCTCTAATAAGGATACTGGTGTAGATGGGTTCAAGGAAACACCAGCTTTCATTCCTGTGCTTTTAATAGCTTGAATCAATCGGTGCGCATGTGATACAACTTCCCAATGAAACGTAAAATACTCTACACCTATCTTGGCATACTCTTCTACATAATCAGCGGGATTGGTCACCATTAAATGAACATCAAAAGGCAATGTAGTATGTGGACGTAACGCTTTCACAATAGGTGCACCAAATGTTAGGTTTGGTACAAAATGACCATCCATAACATCGATATGAAGTAAATCTGCACCACCTTCTTCTATCGTGCGAATATCTTCTCGCAAGTTTGAAAAGTCTGCAGACAACATTGATGGGGCAATTTGAATCATTTTATCTTCTCCTTTGATCTTCAATTTCAGATTTTATAGTCAAGTAGGATTGATATCTTTGTTGACTAATTTTGCCAGCTCCCATAGCTTCTTTTACTGAGCAGATAGGTTCATGACTGTGAGAACAGGGGCTAAATTTACAACCTGTATCATACTGACTAAACTCAGGAAATGCATACGTTAACTCTTCTAGCGTCATTCCTGTATGTTCAATGGCAGAAAAACCTGGGGTATCCATGATAAAAGAGCTTTCATCCAAACTATATAGTGAAGCATGTCGAGTAGTATGTCTACCTCGTTTAATTTTATCGCTCACAGCTCCAGTTTGGAACGCAAAATTAGGGTCTACTGCATTGAGCAAGCTGCTTTTGCCAACCCCCGATGGGCCAGCAAAAGCACTGATCTTTCCATGCAACAAACGACGCAACTCTTCAATCCCTTCTCCTGTATAGGTAGATGTGCATAGTACGGTATATCCAATATCCTCATAGATACGTTGTAACTGTACTGTTTCTTCTGAGTGCAAATCATACTTATTGATGACTAATACAGGAGGAATATCACTATGATGAATCATGACTAATAAACGATCCAATAGTAATGGATGTATATCTGGTTCCTTAGCAGCCACCACAACTATTACCTGATCAATATTAGCAATCGCCGGTCTACGTAAAGAATTTCTACGTTCCGCTATACCATCAATCCAACTATCATCTGTGATGGTAACCGTATCCCCCACTAGCAAGGAATACCGCTCCTTTTTTAATCGGCCTCTCACTTTACATTCACGTACTTCACCACTTGGTATTTGTACGTAAAAGTAGCCATTCATATTCTTAACTACAACACCTTGTTCCATGCTCTCACCTATAAGGATTGTTCCTGTACTAATGCGCCATTTAAGAAGGTTTGTACTCGTACATTTCCACTACCAGAAACACGTTTTACAATTCGATCACCTGGGGCATTGGTACCGTCATAGACCACACGACTTCCTTCATCATCTATGATAACAACTTTGATGTGCTGTGATGTTTTTCCATTTGGTACCGTCACATCAATTTCACCTTTTGTAGGCCCGCTATTTTTGCTAGATTGCGAATCTTTTTTATCAGCTTTAGCCTCACCTACTAAGCTTACACTTTCATCTCGTTTGACAGATGATCCTGGCGCAGGACTCACATCTGTAACAATGGCTGTATCTTCATTTGAGCCAGAAATTTTACTGATGCTTAATCCTAAATTACCTAGAGCCTCTTTAGCTTCCTTAATAGTCATTCCCACTACATTAGGAATCTCTATAGTAGAAGACTTCGTTTGATTTACCGTAATATCAACGGTAGCTCCTTTAGATGCTTTACCACCGGCTTGTAACCCTTGACTGATGACTACACCATCATCTTTACTCGTATCACTGACATAAGTAACCTTACCAATAGATAGCCCTAAAGATTTTAATTTCTCTCTTGCCTGATCAAAGCTCATACCTTGTAAATCAGGAATTGTAATATCTCCAGCACCTTTACTTACCACCAAGTGAACTAATCGTTGTTCTTTTACAGATTCACCAGGTTCTGGACTTTGAGAAATAACTTGTCCTGCTGGAACATCTGAATTCGTTACTTCTGAACTAGATACCCGTAAATGACGTTCTTCTAATAAACGTGTAGCCACACTTAACTGTTTACCAACCACATTTGGTACATCTACAGTAGAATTACTCCAGAAATTACCGAAGCTTAAAAATGCCCATAAAAAAGCTAGTATGAATGCAAATAAGGCTCCCCCAAAAATATATTTACGAGGTAAGCTACCCAATTTAGCAAAAATGCCATCTTGAGATTCTTCCTCTTCTTCTAAAACCTCAGTATCCATTGGTGGTAACACCTGAGTAGCAAAATCATGCTGCATAGGTCTAGCAGAAGTGCCTCCACGATATCCTAAAGACATACGTAAGGCTTGAATCATCTCAGAAATAGATCCAAATCGCTTGCCTGGCTCTTTCTCAAGAGCAACTAACACGACTTGTTCTAGCTGTGGCGGTATTAAGTTATTTTTAATTCTAGGAGCAACCACTCTATCCTTAACATGTTGTAAGGCCACACTAACAGGCGTTTCACCTCGGAAAGGAACTTCTCCTGTCAATAATTCATATAATACCACTCCTAAAGAGTATATATCCGTACTGACATTGATGCTTTTACCACTGGCTTGTTCGGGAGAAATATAATGAGCCGATCCCATGACAGAGTTAGTATACATCATCGTCGCCGCAGAATTAATAGCCCGAGCAATCCCAAAATCTGTTACTTTGATTCTACCAGTATCCGTAATCAAAATATTATGTGGTTTCACATCACAGTGTACGATACCCATAGCATGCGCATGTTCAAGCCCCTCCGCTATAGCAATCGTAATTTTAACAGCTTCTTGTACAGAAACACGTGCATGATGTTGAATATATTCTTTTAATGTACAACCAGCCACATATTCCATAATGATATAATGATAGCCTTGGTCATAGCCTACATCATACATACTCACTACATTGGGATGATTCAATTTACCTGCCGCTTGTGCTTCTCGTTTAAAGCGCGCCACAAAATCTTGATCGCTACCAAAGTTTTGATGCAAAATTTTAATAGCTACGGGCCTTCCCAACAATGTATCTTTACCCTGATATACATCAGCCATACCACCGACACCAATTTTTTGTCTCACTTCATAACGATGGTCAAAGACTAATCCTACTAATGTATGTCTATCCATATGTCACCTCTTTATATTCGTCCAAGTATGATTGTTACATTATCACGTGCACCTGCATCATATACAAGTTGCACTAAATCTTCCAGAACTCTACTTTCAGATGATTCTTCTGAAAGTATCTCTTCAATACGACTTTCTTCAATATAACCAGATAAACCATCACTACATAGTAGAATTCGTTCACCTTTATGAACTTCAACCATTCCTGTATCAACTTCTACTGTATCATATACACCTATAGCTCTTGTTAGCATATTCCGTTTCGGATGATGAATCACTTCAGCTTCTGTAATCGTACCTGCATTGACCAACTCTTGTACCATAGAATGGTCATTTGTCATTCTACGTAACTGGCTATCACCATAGATATATAGACGACTATCTCCTACATGAGCCCATAATAAAGTATCTTCCTTTACATAGGCTACTACAGCAGTAGTTCCCATACCTTCTAATTCTTTATAGGATTGACTTTTTTCAAAGACCATACGATTCGCTTCTAAAATAGCCTCACGTAATACCTCTACAGTAATTATATCTGCCCTTTCAATGACATCTACGATAGTATCTACTACCATAGTGCTGGCATATTCACCACCGGTATAGCCACCCATACCATCTGCCACTATAAGAAGTGGCCCTTTGGCATAGAATCTATCTTCATTTCGTTGACGAACTAACCCTGTTTTACTAACCCCTAAACTAATCATTACATCCCTTCTTTCAAAGATTGTTGATGTTGTATCTTTAATTGACCACACGCCGCTTGTATTTCATCACCCATTTCTTTACGAATTGTAACAGAGACACCATAGGACTCTACAATTCGTTTGAAATCTTGCATTGCTTTCATAGCTGGTTTGTATAAATTAATATGCTCATTTCCATTAACAGGAATTAAGTTTACATTACAATGAGGAAACTTTTTAGCAATTTGGCCTAATTCATGAGCTTCTTTCTCAGAAGCATTCACATCTTTAATTAGTATATATTCAAATGTGACACGGCGCTCTGTTTTTTTATAATATTCACTAACCGCATCTAATACATCCTGCAATGCATAGGTAGCACCAATTGGCATAATCGCTTTTCTCGTAGTATCTGTAGTAGCATGTAAGGATAAAGCCAATGTAATGGGTAATCCTTGATCCGCAAATTCATAAATTTTAGGTACAAGCCCACAGGTAGACACTGTCATACGACGATATCCAATATTAAAACTTTCTTTTTCATGAATAAATCGTAATGCTTCCAATGTATTTTCAAAGTTTTGTAGTGGCTCACCTGAACCCATAACTACAATCGAGTGTACCTCTTCTTGTATTATACTCTCAAACAGCAATAGCTGTCCGACAATTTCAGCTACGGTCAAATTGCGAAATAAACCTTCCGTAGTAGATGCACAAAAAATACAACCCATGGCACAGCCCACCTGCGATGATAAACAAACTGAATTGCCATAATGTTGGCGCATTAACACCGTTTCTACTTGATTGCCATCAGAAAACCTAAGCAATAGTTTTTTGGTATTTCCATCGGAGCTAGTACTTTCTTTAACTATAGTAGGAACTGTTATTGTACAATGCGCTTGTAGCCAGGTACGCATGCCTTGTGGTAGCTGTAACATCTCATCTATAGAAAATATATGCCGTTGATATATATAGTCCATGATTTGTTTTGCTCTAAATTTAGGAAATCCACCTTCCATAACAACTTTACTTAAAGCTGGCAATGAAAGGCCCACTAATTCAATCATTCTTTCTCCTTACGTAACCGTGCTATAAAGAATCCATCCATATCATACACATTTGGTAATAAAGTAACCATCGGGCCCTCTGTTTCAAATGGTAACAATGGAGCTACATCTTCTAGGGTATAATTCGTATGTGTATTTAAAAATGCTTGTATGACATGTTCGTTCTCTAGTTCATTAATCGTACATGTCGAATAGACTAAGTATCCACCTATTTTGACATAGGAACTAGCATTTTCTAGAATCTGTAATTGCAATTCTGGTAGAGAAGTTAATTGCGATGCATCTTTTCGCCATCGCATATCTAACTTTTTCTGTAATATTCCAAGTCCTGAGCAAGGTGCATCTACTAACACAGCATCATATTGTGCTTTCCATGCTTCATGAAAAGCCGTAGCATCTCCTTGTTGTGCAGTGACATTAGTTGCACCCATACGTTTCGCATTCTCTTCTAGCAAGTTCACTTTATGCTCATGAATATCTGTAGCTACTATGGAGCCTGTATTTTTCATTAGTGTAGACATGTGGAGTGTCTTCCCGCCTGGTGCTGCACAAATATCTAGTATATGCATTCCTTCCTTAGGGTCCATTGCATAGGCAACGGCCATCGATGCCTCATCCATAAAGGTCAATGCACCTTGTTGTACCCATTTAGCTTGTTGTAGCTGCCCTTTATGAGAGTGCACAATTATAGCCTCTGGAATCATATGGCTAGGCTCTACATTCCATCCGGCTTCTGTTAACTCCTCTAACAAAGCTTCTCTGGAAATTTTTAATGTATTTACCCTGGCCGTCAGTAAAGGAGTTTCATTGAACCATTCACATACATCGCTGGTTTCTTCCACACCTCTTTGTTGTATCCACAAGTTAACCAACCATAATGGCTGATTATAAATAAAGGATATTCTTTCCGCCTCTGAGCTTGCAAGACTATCAATACTAATCTCTTCTCGTTTGCGATCTACGTTACGTAATACGGCATTAATGAATCGATCCATACCAGGAGCTACTTTTTTTGCTAGTTTTACACTTTCATTGACAGCTGCACTAGAAGGTACTTTATCCATATAAATTAATTGATATATGCCTAATCGCAAAATCTCTAATACTAAAGGCGACACCTTTTTAACAGGTTTCTTAGTTAGATGTCCTATGATGGCATCTAAATAATTTTGTCGGCGCACCACACCATACACAAGCTCTGTAAAAAACCTACGATCTAAATCTTCTAACTTTTCTTGCATTATATAATGAGGTAACACAATATTGGCATATTTTTTATCTCGATTAATATCCACTAATGCTTTCATAGCAAGGCGTCGAATATTTTTATGTTCTTTTCGCTGTATCGTTTCCATACAATAACCTTTCTACGACAAGTCTAATATCTTCTGTATTTACTCGCGTATTACAACAAGGTCCACAAGGGCGTTCATTCAGTACTCCAATCACTGGAATTGGGAATACATCTGCCATACCACTGACCAAATCTCGTTCACAAGCAATTGCAACAATCGCTCTTGGACGCAGCTCTTTAATTTTTAATCGGGCTAAGGTACCTCCCGTGACAACTAGGAAATGACATCCATATTGGTTGGCTATTTCTAACAAGCTCCCCACCTGACATCGACCGCATTGTTTGCAATTATATACATCCGTCGTCACTTTATGTACACACTCTGAAAGTTGTATACAGTGAGGTGTCAGCAGTAATAATGTGTCTGGCTCTACCCGATATACTTGAGTATTTACTAAATGGTTAATGAATGCAATCAGAGATTGACTAACCTCATCTTTTGTATATCCACATATCTTACCTAATGTAGTCACAATAGGAAATAACATATATAATCCACGGTTAGATAGACGCAACAAAATAGGATGCTGAATTGAATACTGTGCTACTAGTACCATATAAGCCCACATGAACCATCCGATTCCCAGTGGGAGTAATAAGAATATTTCTATACAAGTACCGAATATGCCCCATTCTAGAAAACTATGGTGCATCATCCATAATATCCAGCCCCACACCATAGAGAGAAGGCTGACTGTTAATGCTGTCAGTAGTAAATACAAATAATAGGATTTATTCATTTCCAAAATAAGCTCCTAATTGGAGTTGATGCCCTCGAACAAAATCCCCAGCACTCATTCGCTTTTTATTCTCCGGCTGTACTTCTGTCACTCGCAACACACCTTGGCGTGTAAAAATACTAAATGATTCTTTATCGATGCCTACAACAGAACC
This sequence comes from Veillonella sp. CHU110, assembly GCF_003992255.1. Classification (NCBI taxonomy): domain Bacteria; kingdom Bacillati; phylum Bacillota; class Negativicutes; order Veillonellales; family Veillonellaceae; genus Veillonella; species Veillonella sp. CHU110. Next base: position 24,139 of record NZ_RQVA01000020.1, read on the forward strand.
TTCCTTAGGATATCCACAAGTATTTTTCAAATTTTCTGGTGCATACATGGACTCATGATCTACTTTAGCATGCCAAAATTTAATACGTTTGCCTTCAAAAAAAGTAAAACATCCAGGGCTCGGGTTAAATGCGCGAATCTTTGCCGCTAACACATGGGCTGATTCAGCAAAATCCAATAGACCCATTTCTTTTGTAATTTTACCTGTTTCAATAGCCTCCTCATGATTTTGAGGTGTTCTACCTAACGATCCATCTTGTAAGCCTGCTAAAACAGGTACAATCATCTCAGCTCCTAAGTGTGATAAGGTTTCGAATATTGTACCAGAAGTATCTTCTTCCGTAACAGGGATTCGTTCCATACAGATAATATCTCCCGTATCTAACCCTTCATCCATATGCATGATAGTCATGCCTGTTTCAGCTTCCTCATGAAGAATGGCATATTGGATAGGTGCTGCCCCTCTAAATTTTGGCAATAAAGAGGCGTGTAAGTTGATACATCCTAATGGTGGCTGATGAATTAACCAAGGCGGTAAGATTTTACCATATGCAATAACCACTACAATATCTGGGGCCAATGTTTCTAGCAACCTTTCAGCTTCTTCATTGCGCAGCGACTGCGGTTGATATACTGGTATATCATACTGTAATGCCAACTCTTTTGTAGGTGGCATTTGCAATTTATTGCCCCTTCCTTTCGGTTTATCCGGTTGACAAAAAACGCCCACTACATGGTGTTTGCTTTGGATTAGAGAAGCTAGTGTAGGAACAGCTATATCTGGTGTTCCCATAAATACAATACGAAGCGGATTCATGATTATTACCCTTTTTTATGAATCATAATCTCATTAGGATTCACTAATTTTTCTACAAACAAAATCCCGTTTAAATGATCAATTTCATGTTGGAAAATACGAGCTAAAAAGCCTTCTGCCTTAATCTTAATTTTTTTGTTATTGCGATTTAATCCATGCACTTCTACTTTTTCATAGCGTTCCACTTCGCCGAACAATTCCGGTACACTTAAACAACCTTCTAGGCCAATTTGGGCACCCTCTTTTTTGACGATTTCTGGATTGACAACTTCAATAAGCCCATTGCCATCATCTAATACGATAATACGCTTAGATACATTCACTTGTGGCGCTGCTAATCCTACACCATCAGTTTTATACATAGTTTCCGCCATATCATCTAATAATTGACGAATTTTTTTATTAACGAACTCTACTGGTTCCGCAATTTGTTTTAATACAGGGTGTCCTGTAGTCATAATTTCTAATACTGCCATAGTTCCTCCTATACTGGATCCACATCAATATACATGTGGGGCATTGTAAATATATCTGAATGATACATATATGATTTAATCTGCTGCAAATTAATTCCTCGTATCATAATACAAAGTCGATACATATCTCGTATCTTGGTAGCGCCATTTTCATAAGGCCCTAATATATCAATACGTTGTCCATGACTAGCCTTACGTAACGTATTAGCTAATTCAGTAGCTCTTTCTTTTACTTTTGAAAGTGTCGTATCTAGCAAGGTAATTTGAATCATTTCACCGATAGGCGGATATTGTAATGCTTCCCGTCCTATCATTTCTTCTTTGTAAAAGCTTTCATAGTCATGATTCGTACTGTGAATAATAGCATAATGATCAGGATTGTAAGTTTGTATAACTACACGACCAGACTTCTTGCCGCGTCCTGCACGCCCTGCCGCTTGTGTTAATAAATTAAACGTGCGTTCTGCTGCAGTATATACGGGAATATGTAACACTGAATCAGCTGTGATAACACCCACTGCGGTAACATTTAAAAAATCATGTCCCTTTGCTACCATTTGTGTACCTAACAAAATATCATAGGCACCCTTTCCAAAATCTCCAAGAATACACTCTGATGCCCCCTTTGTAGAGGCTGTATCTTGATCAAGTCTAGCGATTCTTGCTTGTGGAAAGCGTTTTTGCAACTCTTCTTCAACCTTTTGTGTGCCAGTTCCAAAAAATTTAATTTTTTGACTCCCACAATGAGGACATATATGTGGAACCTTTTCATGATGGTCACAATAATGACATTGCAGGTCTTGGCGTGCCTGATGATATACCATAGATATGTCACAATGAGGGCATTGTATTGTTTTGCCACATTCACGACACATCACAAACGTACTATGACCACGACGATTTAACAACAAAATCATTTGTTCTCGCTTCTCTAGGGTCTCTTGAATCAGCTGAGTAAGGGATGCTGAAAACACCGAATAGTTGCCATAGAACATTTCTTCTTTCATATCTATGACCTGTATCTCCGGCATGGGTTGATGAAAAATACGATGTGGTAAAGAAAGAAGTGTATACTCTTCTTCTTGTGCCTTATAATAGGCTTGTATAGACGGCGTAGCTGAACCAAATAGTAGGGGACAATGATTCGCCTCACTACGCCAGCGTGCCACCATCCGTGCATCATATCTCGTCATATCTTGCTGCTTGTAAGATGGATCATGCTCTTCATCTACTACAATTAAGCCAATATCTTCCGTTGGCGCAAACACAGCAGATCGAGCACCAATAATAATATGACTATCCTTTCGACGCAGACGTTCCCAATTATTATATCGTTCACTTTTCGTTAATTGGCTATGAAAAACTACGACTTCCTGTCCAAATCGCTCTACAAATCGTTTTACAATCTGCGTAGTCAAAGCAATCTCAGGCACTAGGACGATAGCAATTTTATCCTGCTGAATCGTTTCTTGCACGGCCTTCAAGTAAATTTGTGTTTTGCCACTGCCTGTAACACCATGAAGCAAAAAAGTCTCACTTCGTGCTTCTTGAATACATTGATGGATTGGTACATAGACTTGTTCCTGATCTTCACTTAAAGGAATTGGCTCTGTATATTCCTTGTCTTCATAACGAGTCTTCGTCATCTCATACCGAAGCTCCACATCTATATGAGAGCATTCTTTCACTTGTTTTATGACCGGCGCACTAAACCCTAATGATCGCAATGTCGTTACCGATGTGGGGCCATGATTTATCAAATACTGGGCCAACAATCGTTGTTTCTGCTTTCTAGGCTCAAACAGGCCGATGTGAAATGATGAGCTGGGTACTAACCATTCAATCTTTGGTCGATCATAGGATTTTAACTTACTTTTATCGACTGTAAACAAACTCAGTGCTTCTGCAAATGTACACAAGTAATATTCACTTAACTTCCGAGCTGTTGCTAGCATTTCAGAAGAGAACCAAGGTGTAGGATCTAATACAGATAGAATCGGCTTCACTACAAATGGCATCTCTTTCATTTCACTATACCCTACTAAAATTCCTTCCTCTCTAGAGGCTCCTAATGGTACAGCAACACGTGTTCCTACAGGAACATTGCCAAAAGATTCAGGAATTTCATATGTCAAAGGTTTATTCAATTGTTTCGCAGGACGATTAATAATAATTTCACCTAATTGCATAATAACCTCCTGACTAAACACTCTTCATTATACCACGATTATAGCATTCATTCCTACTATAAGAAACGTTCTTACTATGCTTTTTAACAATCAAAAATATGACTCTTATTTGTAAGAGCATACACAAAACAGGGTAGGGAATTTCTATTCCCTACCCTGTAGTCATTTACTATACATTGTGTATCGAATATGTTTCTATATCCATAGATACAACTAGTTATATATTACAAACCTGCTTCTTGGCGAAGAACTGCAGCTTTATCAGTGCGCTCCCATGGAAGATCTACATCAGTTCGGCCGAAATGACCATAGGCAGCAGTTTTTTTGTAATGTGGTTTCAACAAGTCTAGCATTTCAATGATACCTGCTGGACGAAGATCAAAATGTTTGCTTACTAATGCAGAGATTTTTTCTTCTTCAATTTTTGCAGTACCAAATGTTTCTACCATGATAGAAACAGGTTTCGCTACACCAATCGCATACGCCACTTGTACTTCACATTTATCAGCAAGACCAGCTGCTACGATATTTTTAGCTACATAACGAGCTGCATACGCTGCAGAGCGGTCAACTTTTGTAGGATCTTTACCGGAGAATGCTCCACCGCCATGACGTGCCATACCACCATAAGTATCTACGATAATTTTACGTCCAGTTAATCCAGCATCACCTTGTGGGCCACCGATTACGAAACGACCAGTTGGGTTGATGAAGTATTTTGTATTTTCATCAATAAATCCTTCTGGAAGCACTGGATCGATAACATATTTTTTAATATCTGCTTGGATTTGTTCTAATGTTACTTCTGGACCATGTTGTGTAGAAATAACGATTGTTTCAATGCGTTTTGGTTTTCCATCTACATATTCCACTGTCACTTGTGTTTTACCATCTGGACGAAGGTAGTCTAATGTACCATCTTTACGAACTTTTGTTAATTGACGAGATAAACGATGAGCCAAGCTAATAGGCATAGGCATCAATTCTTCAGTTTCATTGGATGCGAAACCAAACATCATACCTTGGTCGCCTGCACCAATTTTATCGAATGCATCACTACCGCCTTCACGAGATTCCAATGCTTCATCAACGCCCATCGCAATATCTGCAGATTGTTCATCAATCGCTACATTTACACCACAAGTATCAGCATCAAATCCATATTTTGCACGAGTATAACCGATTTCTCGAATTGTATCACGTACAATGTGAGGAATATCAACATATGTATTGGTAGTAATTTCGCCTACTACATGAACTTGGCCTGTCGTTACTAATGTTTCACAGGCAACGTGAGCTGTCGGATCTTTTTCTAAAATAGCATCCAATACAGCATCTGAAATTTGGTCAGCAATTTTGTCTGGATGACCTTCTGTTACAGATTCAGAAGTGAAAAATACATGTTTTTCTGCCATGAATAAACCTCCAATAAAAAAATTCCTCATCCCAAGATGAGGAATCATATCCCCATCTTCCGATCAAAGATCGTTGGATTTAGCACCTTCTCCCCTAAGGAATGGTTGCTGTAGCTTCAAAGGGCCTTTCCCTCCACTACTCTTGATGAGACTGTATCATACATATAATACTTAGTTTAAAATCACTATATGGTATTATAACACACATTTATAAGTCTGCCAAGGCTTGAATGATGCGTTCTGCTACATCAATTTTAGACATCGTTGGCAGAGATACAATTTGATCTCCTGGATAAATAAATGTAACTTCATTTGTATCTACATCAAATCCAGCATTAGCTTTACTTACGTCATTGGCTACTAGCATATCCAAGTTTTTTTTACGAACTTTTTCTTTACCATATTCAATCACATGTTGTGTTTCTGCAGCAAATCCTATCAGCTTTTGATGCGCTTTAGACGCCCCTAATCCAGCCAAGATATCTGGATTTTTTACTAATTCCAATGCCATCGAATCTTGTTTTTTAATCTTGTTATCTGCTGTTTCCGCCACTCGATAATCAGCTACTGCAGCTGCCATAATCACAGCATCTACCTCATGATAATATCCATCGATGACAGCTTTCATTTCCACAGCAGAACGAACTGGTACAAATGTAACACCATAAGGCACATCTAATTCCGTAGGAGCAGATACTAGAATAGTATTGGCACCTGCTTGTGCAGCCTTGAGTGCAATAGCATATCCCATTTTTCCACTCGAACGATTTGTGATAAACCGAACTGGATCAATCGGCTCTTGTGTACCTCCCGCACTCACCAAAACGGTTTTACCATTCAGTATATCTGTTTTACCCAAATGAAAGTCTACCCATTTCACAATATTCTCTGGATTAGGCAACCTTCCTTTTCCTTCTACTCCACAGGCCAGTAAACCACTATCTGGTTCCATAATCATGACGCCTCTACTTCGTAAGGTATCCAAATTTTCTTGTACTGCTGGATGCGCATACATATTGCTATTCATTGCAGGACATACAAAGATAGGTGCCGTAGTAGCCAATAGTTGTGTTGATAACATGTCATCAGCAATGCCATGTGCCATCTTTCCGATGATATTAGCCGTCGCTGGTGCCACAATATAAGCATCTGCCCAAGTTGCATAAGCGATGTGCTCAACATTCCAATCATGAACCTCTTCAAACATATCCACAGCTACAGGATGCTTACTTATTTCACCAAACACAAGAGGACTTACAAACTTTGTTGCATGTTTAGTCATTACTACTTTTACATCAGCCCCTGCTTTACGTAGACGGCTCACTAAGTCTACTGCTTTGTAGGCTGCAATCCCAGCAGTTACTCCTACTACTATATGCTTATCTTTCAATGCCTTCACCTTTTTCTATGCCAACACTAAAATGATGCAATCATCATCGCTTCTTTTACCATACCCATTATACATTATATACCTACGGATTACACCTATTTTTTCATAAAAGCCAACACTCTTCCTAGATGTAATACTGATTTAACCTAGCTTGTCACATATAAAAGCTGCAATAGAAATATTACTATTGCAGCTCTTCAATCATGATTCTTTCTAATGTATATAGATAAGCACCTGCTACCTATTACAGAGGCAACGATAAATGGACCACTGTTTTTACAGGACGTTTCGTATCATCTAATTTTTTAAATCCCAAATTAGTATATAATTCTTTTGCGTTTTCCATACTTGGTAAGCTATCTAGCAACAATGTCTTGTATCCAAATTCACGAGCATCTTCCACTACTAATTTAGCCATATTACTACCTAATGAACTATGACGAAAGGCTGGTCTTACATACAAACGTTTCATAGCCGCTGTATTGCTATCTACATAGCGCAAAGCGACACAGCCTGCAGGCTTATTATCGATAAAGGCAATATATAAGGCTTCCCCTTCACCCTTATATTTATCTTCCAGTCCATGAAACTCTCGTAAACTTGCGGATACACCAAGGGATCTAACGTATTCTACAAACAATTCTTTTACTTCATCAATATAATCATGACCATTACGAATTTCAAAGTTCATAGGTATTCCTCCTCATAGTATTACATGAAACTGATACTGATAGTATTCGACACGCACTATAAAAGTCCTTTTATTTTTCTAAATTTATTTTTTACTTTTAGAATCTAGCAAACAGACAATAAGATATAAAAGAAGGCTCTATAATAAATGTTGGGGCTACTCATATAAGAGTAGTCGCCAACATTCTTTTTTTGCAATAAAATAGACATAT
>NZ_RQVA01000021.1:0-24670 GCF_003992255.1 Veillonella sp. CHU110
GCCTACTTTTTTGCATAAAAAAATATACCTTGGGGGGATGGCTTTTGCTGTCCCCCCAAGATATATTATAGAGCCAAAAAAAGCACTCTATTAAATAGAGTGCTAAAAGTCGCTGTATGCGGATTCGAACCGCATCTTTATAACAATATGTTATCGTCGTGCCAGTAGACCAACAGCTATTTTTCTTTATTCTATTATCCCATAGTTTTAAAACCTTTACAACTATAGTTTATTTTCGTAGAGGACTCCCTCCCCTCGTTCGGGACATTTACAGAATCACACCACTCTCAAACTATTGATACAGCAACCATACGATGAAAAGGGTTTGAGACATTTACAGAATCACACTACTCTCAAACTATTGATACAGTAACCATACGATGAAAAGGGTTTGAGACATTTACAGAATCACACTACTCTCAAACTAAGGCATCCTCCAAAACCCTACGATATCTGTTTGAGACATTTGCAGAATCACACTACTCTCAAACGCTGATCATGCTCGTAAGATTGAGCGTCGCGTTTGAGACATTTGCAGAATCACACTATTCTCAAACATGTGGAGGTATACAATGAAACTCATACAAGTTTGAGACATTTGCAGAATCACACTATTCTCAAACAATGCTAGAGGTAGCTCTTCAAAATAATAAGTTTGAGACATTTGCAGAATCACACTATTCTCAAACAACAGCGGGACCTAGTAAGAGGCCGATATTGTTTGAGACATTTGCAGAATCACACTATTCTCAAACGTACGTCTTCCGTCTCACCTACGGCATCCTGTTTGAGACATTTGCAGAATCACACTATTCTCAAACTGTCATATAGAAATGGACAAAGATGCTTGTGTTTGAGACATTTGCAGAATCACACTATTCTCAAACAATGTATTCATGGGATACGAAAAGATGTTAGTTTGAGACATTTGCAGAATCACACTATTCTCAAACCATTTACCTAACGCATATCGCATTGCTTCCGTTTGAGACATTTGCAGAATCACACTATTCTCAAACCCCGAGGAAAGACTTTCGGAGTACGAAAAAGTTTGAGGCATTTGCAGAATCACACTATTCTCAAACCCCAAATACGAGTTCAGGGTTCCAAAGCTTGTCCAGTCACCACCAAGTGTAATTCCATAAATCCCTTTATATCAAACAAAAGTCACTATCTAAAGTATACCCATTAATTAGAGATTTATCAATATCCTTCATAACTTGTGAAGTAGAAGAAATACATAAGACACAAAGTTGTTTTGCTAAAATGGTTTTAAAAAATAAGTCCAGCTCCTCTAAGTCCAAATACATTTCTATGTTAGCAATGACAAACAGATCTGGTTTCAATAATTCATTGACAATATCCATATAATCGAGTAATCGATCAACAGCATCTTTATCTGTTTCATGGACTTTGAAAGCTCCTAACTTAATAATATCTGTAGCCACAATCTCTTCTTTATGCTCTATATCAATAAATGAAGACAACTCAAGAGTGTAAAAGAATTGATGTAGCTTTGTCACTATATCATGTAACTCTTCTATCATTAAATTACTTTCTTTTAAAAGGTTAGTATTCAACTTAGTTAGAATAGATTTACTATTTACATCAACTTGTATTGGGTTCATTATCATATGAATTTCTTTATCTATAGCTTCTCCTTTTGCATTTACATTATAAATCCAAGGACCTTCCTCTCCATGACATTGATCATACAACTGTAAGAGCATATGACGAAATAAGCTATGCTTTTCAATGCATAGATAATTAATTTTTTGGACATTCAGATCAACTTCAATGGTTGAATCCTGATAAAAAAGTTTCATAGAACAATCACTCTTTCTGTAGTATCTAAAATTTCAGACTGTATGTCTCCTGTTAATATTTCCATTTTAGAATATTGTTTTTCTGTCACTGTTAATAAACAAATATGTCCATCTACTGGTTTATGTTCACGCACTTGCTTTACCAATAAATTCACGCTCGTTGTATTTAAAACTAATTTAACATATACCGATTCTTGGAGCATGATAAATCCATTCACTAATAAAAACTTTCGAAAATCACGATACGCCTTTTTATGTATGGACGTATCAGTCGGCAAATCAAACATTACTAATACTCTCATAAATCTATAGCTCATAATTAATAAACCTAATTAAATCAGGATCCCTGTACGTTAAGGCATCTAACACACTCTTACAATACATTCCTATAGCATCTTTCAAAATAAAAGTTGTTCCATCTACTTCCACATCCAAAGACAACAGTTCGATCAAACTATATTTTTCTTCTCTACCAAATTTTTGTAATTGGGAACTAACGACTTGATTATCTACAAATACACGTAGTACTTCCACCAAATCCGACCCTAAATTATATTGATTAAATTGATTTCGATGATTAATTCCTAATTGCGTGATATAGCCATTTTTGACAATTTCACGATTAACCGCAGAAAGAAATATACTATAGCCATAATCTAATCCTGCATTGATTGGATTTTCTTGCTCTCTCGTGAAAGTATTTCCAAATAGGCTATTAAAGTATACCTTTGCTGCATGTCCTTCTCTCTGAGTTATATCATTGAACTGAATCTCTTTCCTATACGTATCGAGCATCATACTACCTTCATGATGATCAAATTTTTCAAGCACTCGTGCTTGATTATGTATTTTTTCAGCTATTATGTAACTCCAAATAATTCCTTTTATATCAGAATCCCACTCTGCTTGCGATCGGCATCGTTTACTTGTATTATGGCATCCATATAAAGGCATAACCTCACTACTAGGGTTTCTCTTCTCATCACAGAATATAATTTTTACTTTAGCTTTAATTAATGCATTGAGCAGAACGGCAGTTAAACTTACCGCTGTAGACTCAATAATAACCATGTATATTTCATCAATAAACACTTTCTTTACATCGAATCCCTGCCGAACAATCATATAATTCATTTTAAAATCAAGTTTAGATTGCTTAGTTATAACTACCGTTCGCCAACTCATAGCTTCTCCTATTTTATTTTAATTTCATTTTCGTATAAACCTGTGATAGATGTTGTAATGACACTAAAGTTTTCAGTATTAGATACATTAATACCTACTGTAGATCTTGAACTAGTCATTCCAATTTTACCTAAATCTCGCTTCGTTTTAAAATTTGTTAATACATTTAATAATTCTAGCAATACATTAGCTTGTTCCTCTAGTGATAAGTTTATGAATGCATCAAATCCAATAGTCCGGAACGCTTCTAATTTATTTCCTTTCATTTTAGCAAATAAAGGAGTCTTCAACTTTGTTAATAATGATTGATATAAAGAAATATTTTGATCTTTAGTAACTATTATTTCATTATCTCCATATGATGTTTTTATATCTTCAATACGGAAAGTTTTTGGATTTTCCACTTTTTGGAATGCAACTTTTTCCAATAATTTAATATATACACATGATGTAAGATCCAGAACTACATCAATGGCACTATCTAGACAAACATTTGCTCCTGTTTTCCCTCCCATAAAATAAGTAAACCCATTAACATTTACCTTACTTCCAATATATAGTCCTTTATACAGTATTTGAATATCTGCAATAGATGAAGGTTCTTTGCAAGTACTTAAATACACTTCTTGTATAGCGTTTTTGATATCATTTCTTTTAGATACATATAATGGAAGCGAAAAAATTTCAATTCGTGATTTATCAGATGTATCTGTAATTTTCAAAATAACATATTCAGCAATAGTCATTTTTGTCCTTCCACCATATTTTTCCACATCACTTAAATGCACATCTGATGATTTCAACGGCAAGTACACGCCTTTCTTGGCTACTCCTTTTTTGTACACCGTCTCATCAGATAGTCCACCTTTTTGCGGTACTGCTCGCTGTGTTACTCGAACATCATTGCTCCGCATCATAGTTTTTACAGTTTCCATACTTGCATCTGAATCCCAAATGATTGTATTTTTATCCTCGGTGGAGCGAATGTTCTTTTCAAACATTTTCGTCAAATTATAGGTTCGCTGCGTGCCATTTTGTTTAGCAAAGAAAAAGAAATTTTTTGTGAACTTTTCATGATATACATTGCCCACTACAATATTTAGGTATGCATCCTTTGCGTGATGATGATGATTGATGGACCGCACTTTTATAAAGCCAAAATCTCTTCTAAAATCAGAGACATTTTCTGCTTTAGAAAATACTATATCTGTATCTGGATACAATTGACGTAATAATGTTGTTACAGCCTTAATAGACTGATTCGTAGATACTAACTGCCGATTTATAAATTGATTTAATTCATCATCCGTTAACGGCTCTACCCGTACTAAGCGATCGTATTTCTTTTCCGAGATAAATCCACGGTCCCACAATAATTTCCAAAACCCTTTTTGTTTCGCCTGAATCGGTGCAGCAATTGGGAACCGATCTGTTTTCTCCGCATTCAATTGTTTTTCTACCAATACGATATTATGCCAACTGTCATCTTTCGTTAAGCTCCGTGGATAAATATGATCGATATCATACTTGTCGGTAAACAATTCATGAATGTCAATTCTACGACCAGAATACATGCACCGCCCCATTTGTGTAAAATAAAGATATAATTTTTTACTATTCAAGGCAGAATCTTCTTTAGATTCCAACTCTTGTTGTAAAGCATGTACATCTTCATCCTTAATTTGTTTATATAACTCAACTAACAAAGCTTTTCTAGACTGAGTTCGCTTTTTATCTGCTTTATTTGTACGAGCTACTTCCACAAATATTTTCTTTGGTAGTTCTTTGTGGATAGATACAAGCTCATCAAGAATACGCAATGTTTGCCATACACTTCGTTTTACCATTGGAGATAAGGACAAGTCTTCTAGCATTTCAAAGGCGGTTTTCTCTTTTGCACCTAATACATGAGTCACGTATTCTTGTACGACATCAATAAATGAGTAGGAAGAACTTAATAACTGCATCAAGTTTTCATTGCCTTTACGCATATGTTCAATAATAGTGCCCGCTTCCGCATCATCATCGTTCTTTTTCATGCCCCAAATTTCAGACAAGAATTTTCTAGATAATCGTCCCCAACCGGTATAAGTAAGTTTACTCAATTTATTAACTTGTTCTACCGTTAATCGTTCTCCATAATAGTTTTTTAATACCTGCCGTAACATATCTTTACTTTCACCAAAAATAGTAATATAGCGAATGATATCTTCTGCCATCGTATGGTCAAAGTCTTCACCCAGAATACGAGCCATATCTCTGTGAGATGTTAATTTCGTAGCAATTTGTTGATCCATACCTGTTATAATCGGCGATTGGGACACATAGTTATTATCTAGTAGATATTTTGCTACCACTTTTTTTGTAGCTGTTTTACTATCTTGCAAAGACATGAAGTGGTCTCTAATAAATGCGTGTTTCACATCGGTTGGCAATGGTTTATCATTAATACGAATATTGTTTAATTCATTTAGTAATGAGAACTCTGCATAGAGCAATGAATATTTAGGCAATACATCTTGGTCAATTAAATAGGTACATTTGTTAGTCAAGTTTTCAATAAATTTAACTGCCGATGCATGGACATCAATTTTTTGTTCAAAGTTCCACGGTAATACTTGGCCCGCTTCTTTACGGACAACCCATGCGTACCCACCATTTTCAATAGAATGTGCTGGATTTAATGGTCCCACATAATAGGGGATTCTAAATTCTAAGATAGAAATAATTTTGTCTGCCACAGTCAATCCATCTTCTACTTCATTTAAAAATGGAAAGTTCACCTTTGCTTTGTCTATAATACGCACCAATTCTTCTTTGTGTAATTGATAAGGTACTACTCCATTTTTACTAATTCGTTGAAGTGGTAAAAACACACCTTCTTCTATTTTTTGTAATACTGCGGCTGTATCTTCTGTTGGTGGTAATCCAGATACTACTTTTTTCACATATTTGAAAAAGTCTTCTTCTGTTGTTGACGTATTACCATGAATCCCCTGTTTAATATATTTTACATAATTGCATCCTTTATCCTCATCTTTGACAAACATATCAATATATTTATCTCTATCTAATCGGAATACTCTTTTCAGCAATTCTAAGTCTTCTTTATGCTGCTCATAGGATTCTATTTTCGCCTCTGAAAGTGATTGCCCTGGTTTTATGATAGAACTAATAACAATAATATCATGTAACATTTTGCACTGATCCACCATAGCAAATCTGTCGCCCCATACTTCTAGATAGGCATCTCTCACATCATCATAAATGATCTTACTAAAACAAATATCTTTAAACTCTTTATCATCAGGTGCGGCGATATCCACATCTTCTTCTGTAAACAAATCTAGTAAATTTGACTTCAATCCAACAATAAGATTACCCCATGCTTTTAACCGTTTTTTATCGATACTAGACAATTTTTTCCCATTAGCAATGATAGGTTCTAACTGTTTTACTGTATCACTACGTCCTACACTTCTATCTAATAATAGAGAGACTACAGAACTAAGTACATTATCATTAACAATATATCCACCAAATCCTAATTCTCCTAACGTAGCTTGTACTACTTCATTAATTTCTCCATCAACAGAAAATTCTTTTTTACCATATAAAAAGTTTCCTCTATTTTTTAAAATATGATGAATAGCCAAAAATAACAAGCGTACATCTTTTGTACCTTCAGTCATCAAGTGATAACGCAAATGGTAAATAGTCGGAAACGCCTTATAGTAGTCCACATCTGTATAATGGTCATCTATGAATAAAGTGTATTTTACTGGATTTGTCTTATCTTCTATATGATATTTTGATTCATGAAGACGCATGAAAAATGTTTCATCTACAGCATTGATTTCTTTAGCAAACAATGATTCTAATAAAAGCAATCGAAACTTACGGCGTTGTAAACGGCGACGACCAGACCGTTTCATACGAGTATCTACCGCTGTTAAGGCTTCTGTAAATAGTCTGGATCCCCACATTTTATGAGATTTGAATTTCAATAATTCATACTTCTCATTGGTAGCAGCCCAACCCACAGAGTTTGTACCAATGTCAAAACCGATATAATAATTCCCCTGTTTTAAACCCTTGTGTTTACAAATCTGATCCTTGTGTTTGTCAAAATCACTCATTGTACTTCTCCCTTCCCATAAAATATAAACGTATCATACATTGCAAAGGCAATATCAATGCCTATCTATCAAAATGAATATTACCCTATGTTATTTAATTGTATTATACTACTAAAAAATACTTGACTCTATATCTTTTTTTGTATACAATAAAAGCATCTCAAAGACGTTTGAGACATTTACAGAATCACACTACAAGTTCAAATACGAATTTATTTTCATCGCCCTTGTGGCACCCGCTGTGGGTACTTAACTCAATTCATCAGGAATTGAGTTTTTTTATGTTTCAAATACAACACAAAAAAGGAACGTTGATTACTATCGATCAACGTTCCTCTTCTTTATAACTACCGCCCTTTCACCCACCGCTGATATCCTTTCCACAACAAGAAATACACAACAGTGGCCACCACAATGACAACGGTCAGACGCCCTAGGTTATCTTGTAGCAAAACTGCATCATGTCCTACGATTACTTCCAATGCTGTAGACGGAAACTTACCAATTAAGTTAGCAATGATATAGTCCCGCAGGGAAATCTGACTAATCGCCCCTAATGCAGTGATGACACCACTAGGAAAGTACGGAATGGTACGGGCAAATAACATGACAGCTAAGCCATTCTTTCCGCTAAAGTCATCTACTTTCAGCAAAAATTCACTTTTTTCAATGACCTTATGAGCCGTATCACGCAAGATGTATCGCATAATCATAAAGCTCAGCACAACACCTACGGTTTCCGCTAGCCAAGAAATGATAATTCCCGGAACGACCCCAAAGAGCAAGCCATTAGCTGTGGAAAAGAAGATGGACGGCAAAAATCCTAATGCATTAATCAATACATCCAAGACAAAGCTAATCACCATGGCCCAAGGACCATAGGATTGCAATACTTCTGCCATACGATTCACATCTCCTGATATGACAAGTTCCCACATATCATCATAGAATTCTGGAACAAGGATATGCACTATCACACCTAGTGCTACCAATGCTCCCAACAATCCTAATTGTATGTATCGTTCCTTCTTCTTATCATTCATTCCCATACCTTCTTTTCTCAGACTTCTTAGCCTCTGCCATCTAACACAAGTTTATCATGAATGGCACGTACAGCTGTTTTGATATGTTCTTCTGCAATCAAGCAAGAAATGCTGATTTCGGAAGTGCTAATGATTTCAATATTAACATCCTCATCAGAAAGAATACCAAACATTTTAGCTGCTACACCTGGTTGACCTAGCATACCAGCTCCAACAATGGATACTTTTACCATATTTTCATTAATAATGCATTCTTCCATAGACATCGTAGTGCTCAATGTGTCTAACACTTGTTTTGCCAAGTTTACATCATCACGAGTGATGGTAAATACGATATCTGTACATTTATCATCTGTGGTACGAATGCTTTGCACAATCATATCCACGTCGATACTTTTATCTGCTAAGGCTTGGAACACTTGATGTGCCACGCCTGGAACATTCTCTACACCTACAAGACTCACTTTAGCAACATTTGTATCATCTGCAACGCCTGTAATGGCATATTGATTTGCTTTCATTGTATACTCCTCTCGAATAATGGTTCCCTCTTCATCACTGAAAGTAGAGCGAACATGGATTGGCACCCCATATCGATGTCCCATCTCAACCGCTCTTGGTTGCATAACACCAGCCCCCAAACGTGCCATCTCTAGCATTTCACCATAGGTGATTTCTTTCAACTTAATAGCTCCTGGTGCTACACGCGGATCTGTAGAATATACACCATCTACATCTGTGAAAATTTCGCATACATCCGCATGCATAGCCCCTGCTAATGCTACAGCTGTTGTATCGGATCCACCACGACCGAGTGTCGTAATATCCCCTTCTTCTGTTCTGCCTTGGAAGCCTGCCACCACAACGATATTGCCATCATCTAAGGCACGTAATACACGTTCAGGATTGATATCTAGAATACGAGCTTTTCCAAAAGCATCACTAGTAGCAATCCCCGCTTGTTCCCCTGTCATAGAAACGGCTGCATGTCCTTTAGCTTGGAATGCTAAGGCCATCAATGCAATCGTTACTTGCTCTCCCGTAGAGAGAAGACGATCCATTTCACGACCATATGGCATAGACGTTACTTCTTTCGCCAATGTCACTAAGTCATCTGTTGTATCTCCCATCGCAGACACAACAACAACAATACGATCATCAGCTTGTTTATCACGCAATACGCGATCTACAATATTAAATATTTTTTCAGGTGTTGCTACAGAGCTACCACCAAATTTTTTTACAATTAATGCCACTGCAATCCCTCATCTAATAATATATATAGTAAAATAATGTCTCTAATAATCTATCACACTACACCAGTATTGTAAAGGATTTTTGTATACTTTTATTTTATTTTTATTATACATTTGTCTATTTACAGTAGATACTTTATATATTCATACTATTGCCTATCACCAGTTATATATAATATATATAACATATACTAATCCGGACTAATATCCAAACTACAAAAGGGCAGTTGCACAAAATACAACTACCCTTTTTATCATCGTGATATGCTATCCAACGACAGCCTTTTCTTCATGTAATTATGCTTCTACTACGATATCTTTTTCAGATTCCCACAAACCGTGGATGTTGCAGTAAGAAGTTGCGATCAAACGACCAGATTTTTTGAAAGAAGCTACTACTACGCCAGCAGATTCAGCATGTACAGGACCTTCGTTAGCACCTGTAGGAGCTTCACCATGTACATTGAACTCAAGACGAGCTACTTCGTAAGGAAGTTTTGTACCTTCTTCTACGTAGTATAATTTAATCCAAGAAATGTGATGTTCTACTGTATTAGGATGTGCAATATCTTTGCCCACTTCTAAATCGATAACTACGCGTTCACCAGCTTTTACAGTGTCAGGTGCTGTGATAACTGGAACGTGTTTTTCTGTTGCAAATTCTGCTGTTTTTACATAATTAGTGATTGCCATAGGTATAACCCCCTTGAATTAATATCATATCCAAACATGGAAACCTTTCCATGTAAAGCACTAAAATCAGTACAATATTATTGTACTTGTTTTTATAGACTTAATCAAGGACTATTTTTAAGTTTTTCGATATGGTTTATGCATAATACTTTTATTTTTAGCATACTATATTAATAAATAGCATAGTTAGCAACTCAATTAGAACTCGATACCTCGTTTCGCTTTAATACCTTGTTGATACGCATGCTTCACAACTTTCATTTCCGTCACTGTATGCGCTAGTTCAATAATCTCTGGCTTCGCATTACGTCCTGTTAAAATCATATCCAATCTTTCTGGCTTGTGTTGCAACAAGTGCACTGCTGTTTCTACATCCACTAATCCATAGTGGATGGCATAGTTAATCTCATCGAGAATAATAAGATCCCATGCATCGGATTGCACTTCTCGTTCCACCATAGCCCACGCTTCTTTCGCAGCTTGTTGATGTTCTTTCATCTTCTCTTCTGACTCTTCTTGTTTATGAAAGATAAATCCTTTCCCCATGGAACGAATTTCTACGGTAGGTAACAAATCTATGCCTGCCAATTCACCATAATTAGCGCCACTTTTAATAAATTGTAAAATCAACACCTTTCGACCACAACCTGCAGACCGAAGGGCCACTCCAAGTGCTGCCGTTGTTTTTCCTTTACCTTCACCTGTATTGACTAAAATTAATCCTTCTGCCATAGTTTCACCTATCCTTACATACCATATATACTAGTATCATTACCAATTATCTATTCAATCTTCGAATATATTAAAAACCACCTACTATGGCAGGTGGTTTTTGTATTTCAATCGCTCTATCGTATCTGTGTGAGGCTTCCACCTGATAGTATATCCAAACACTTCACACTAATACTCACTTCTTTATGAGTGCTTACTATATCGTTCACAGGAGTCTACAAAACATCTAGCTGCATCCTCACTACCCGAAAAATTAATATGCAAATAGGAAGCTAAGATATTTTTATGTGCATAACCTCCTTGGTAGGCTTTCGGTTTACGTCCCCCGACTAACTCAAAAGCCCAAGGAAATGGACTTTGTGTTGGAGTCATTGTAGAAAAATGGAATTCATGGCCACGCAAATGATCTTTCACAGATCCTAAAATATTAGGTTCTAGCATGGTGGCGCTCACATATCCTACCCGTTGCAATGTTTGTTGCATTTCACAAGTAGCTGGCACTAATCCCACCATTGGGTACGTATGTCCTTCAAAATCCGTAACAGCCTCTGTCATATACATCAATCCACCGCATTCTGCATAGATAGGCATTCCTTGTTCACTGGCTTGGCGAATGCTATCCTGCATAGATGTATTGACGCTTAGTTGCGATAAAAACATCTCTGGGAAACCACCTCCAAAGAATACTCCATCTACATCAGGCAATGCCTTATCTTGAAGAGGACTAAAGTAGTGAAGTTCTGCTCCTGCTGCCTCTAAGGCTGCTAAGCTAGCTGGATAATAGAAGGAAAAAGCTTCATCCATAGCAATTCCTATACGAGCGCGTTTTTCAACAGCTGTAACAGATTCCATATCCGCGGTCGGTAAATCTACAGCACTTTTCCCGAGCTCTACCAAAGCATCTAGATTGACCATTACTTTCACCGCATCGCGAATCGTAGCAATCGCTTCTGTAGGATCAATTTCTGTAACAGGCGTTAAACCTAAATGACGCTCTGGAGACTGCATCCGTTCATCTCGACGAATGGCCCCCAATACAGGAACCCCTAATTTTTTCATAGCAGAACGAATCATATGCTCATGATTATCCGACCCCAATCGGTTTAAAATGACACCTCCAAATTGCACCTCTGGATCATAATCACGAAATCCTTTTGCAATGGCTGCTGCACTTTCCCCCATGGCCTTACAGTCGATGACAAGCACCACTGGAGCTTGTAAATCCTTAGCCACTTGCGCAGTAGAACTTACACCTTCTCGGCCTCCATCATAAAGGCCCATCACACCTTCAATAATGGAAATATCTGCTGTTTCTGCTTGCCCCACAAAAAATGGAACTAGTTTATGGGGTGGTACAAGCCATGTATCTAGATTATAACACTCTCGTTGGCTAGCAATTTTATGAAAGCCCGGATCAATATAATCCGGGCCCACTTTAAATGCCTGTACCACCTTGCCCTGCTCTGTCAAAGCTGCTAACAGCCCTGCTACTATTGTTGTTTTCCCCACACCTGAATTGGTGCCGGCTATGACAATTCTTGGTCGTTGTACAGTGTTCATAGAATACCTCTTAGCGATCTTTACGTTTCGCCAAAATTGTAGATAAATAATTTAATTTTGTATCAGATGGCAACGCATCTACATTGTGATATACTTCCTCTTCTGGTAAACCCACGCGGGAAATCATCACAGCCTCATCTGCCATATCATGTTTACGAAGTGTGTCTTGTACTTCTGCAAAGTTTCTATAGACTTTCATGATAACCGCATCATCAGCCACTGCTAATACAGCATCGATTTTTTCTTTTGGTGCCGTCGCAGGAATGATAGCCAATACTTCTTCTTTTTCGACGATTGGATATCCAAGGTGAGAACCGATAGCGCAGAACGCCGTCACACCAGGAATCGTTTCAATCTCAAATCCAGCAGATTCTACTAGACGATACACATACATGTATGTACTGTAGAACATTGGATCCCCTAACGTTAAGAACACAACTTGTTTACCTTGCTCTAATAAACCAGTAATGATTTGGCGAGCTTCTTCCCAGCCTTTAGATTGTTCATTGTCGTCTAATACCATTGGAAATACAACCGGCACGATTTCTGTATGCTCTTGAATATATGGTTCTGCAATATGCAATGCTACAGATCCATCTTTCTTTTCAGTTTTCGGTGTAATAATAACGTCTGCTTCTCCTACAATACGAGCCGCTTTCACCGTCATTAATTCAGAATCCCCTGGACCTACACCAATACCATATAATTTACCTTTCATAAGGACACCTCTTCTATCTAAACAGGGTTAGTGAAAGCCACTATACCCAACAATACTCGAACTTAATCAGTATATCATGAATACTATCTAATGTATACGAAATTACACCTTGAGCTCAGCCCATAGGCTCTTTAGAGGAGCCACAAAAACACTCCATCTATACTACTAGATTATAATCGGTTTTGATACAACCCTTCCATCGCATCTGCCAAATGTTCTGCATAAATATTTTGAATCTCTGGATACTCACCAAGACCTTTTTTGTATTGTACTACTTCATAGCCTGCCTCGTTTAATACTGATGTCAAACTATCTTCTTCATCTCCAAATAGATCATTTAATGCATGGTCTCCACACACTAATAATAGTGGATGCAAATGTACTTTTTTATGGATATGTCCTTCTTGTTCCCAGTGTTGCAACACATCTTCTGGGGTAGGGAAGTTCTCTAATGTAGCAATCGATGTATTACGAATCCCTTCATGTTGTAATTTCAACTGTAACACTGCATAAGAAGCATTACCTACATTAAACCCACCATGACCTACTAATAACAAGTCTTCTGTGTTAGGGACGTTCAAGTTTTTAATAAAACGATCCATTAAAGTTTGATAATCATCTGGCACTTCTTCCTCTTGACCCATGAAATACAGTAATGGACGACCTACTGCAATCTCTTTGATGGACCCTTGCCCTTGGAATGCCATAATATTTTTACGAAGTTTATCAAATTCCGCACCACCTACTAAATGTGTTGGCTGCACAATGACACGTTCAAATCCATCTGCCATAATGGATTCCATTGCTTCTATTTCATTTTGAAACACAATATTTCTATCTTTTAACCGTTTTATGACAATACGAGATGTGAAAGCCACCCGCACTTCATGATTAGGATGCTCCTTTTGAATAGCCGCAACAACTGGTAAAATTTGATTTTCTCTAGCACTATCTACTGTTGATCCAAATGACGTAACTAATATTACTTCTTTCATGTTATACCTCATACAAATAATTAAGAATATACCTACCATATAGTGTATAAAAAAAATAGCATTCTGTAAAATAAATATAAATCATCATCCAGTCACTTCTCGTACACCTCATACAAGTAAGATCTGATATGCAGTCATATCACAACAGGGATTCACCGTATAACTGAAATGATCTCCTTTGTTTACGTTCACAACAAGAAAAAGAGCTACTTCTAGTGATAGCACAACTAGAAATAGCTCTTATCTATATTATTTTACAGTAATAGCAATATCATCGTCTTCCACGACAACATGAAGTGTTTTACCCTCTCCTGCTCTGCCTTCCAGAATGGCATCAGAAATTGGATCTTCTACTAATCGTTGGATAGCACGTTTTAATGGTCTTGCCCCCATGGCAATATCGGTACCTTCTGCTACGATTTTCGCCATAGCTTCATCAGATACTTCCAGTTCCATCCCTTGTTCATGCAAACGAGTAGTCACCGATTGTAACAAGATACGTACAATTTGTTGTAATTGCTCTGTTTCTAAGGCATGGAATACGATCATTTCATCCACTCGATTCAAGAATTCTGGACGGAAATGTGCTTTTACGGCTTGCAACACTTCTTTTTTAGCAGATTCCGTATCTTTTTTTGTATCCCCAGACTCTTTGGCCGCTAAGAATCCCATAGCAGCAGTATCTTCTTTTAGATACTTAGCACCCAAATTGCTTGTCATAATGATCACTGTATTTCTAAAGTCTACTGTACGACCTTGGTTATCTGTCAATCGTCCATCATCTAAAACTTGTAATAAGATGTTAAAGAAATCAGGATGTGCTTTTTCCACTTCATCAAAGAGGATTACACTATATGGACGACGGCGTACAGCTTCTGTCAATTGACCGCCTTCATCATAGCCCACATAGCCCGGAGGCGCTCCCACTAAGCGACTCACCGCATGTTTTTCCATATATTCTGACATATCGATACGAACCATAGCATTTTCATCACCGAATAGGTTGGATGCCAACGATCTAGCTAACTCTGTTTTACCCACCCCCGTAGGTCCTAAGAATAAGAAGGATCCAATTGGACGTTTCGGATCTTTCAAGCCTGCTCTAGCACGTCGTACCGCTTTCGATACAGCTACAACGGCTTCTTCTTGTCCGATGACACGTTGATGAAGCTCTTCTTCTAATTTTAAAAGACGCTCTGACTCTTCTTCTGCCACACGAGATACTGGAATGCCACTCCATTCAGATACAACAGCAGCAATTTCGGATTCTGTAACCACTAATTTAGATTCACTCTCTTTGTGGCTATCTTCTTGCTTAGATGCAATATCTGCTTCCAATTCTTTTTCTTTATCTCGTAGCACCGCAGCTTGCTCGAACTCTTGTGCTGTAATGGCTGCTTCTTTTTCTTTTTGGATACGAAGAAGTTCATCTTCTAAGGCTTTCACATCTGGTGTTGCTGTGAATACAGCCATTCGTACTTTAGAAGCCGCTTCATCCATGACATCGATGGCTTTATCTGGCAAGAATCGATCCGCAATATAGCGACTCGATAAATGTACGGCTGCCGCTAACGCATCATCCGTAATTTGCACTTTATGGAAGGCTTCATACCGATCACGCAAGCCTTTCAAGATGTGCAATGCATCTTCTTCACTTGGTTCTCCCACTTGCACCGGTTGGAAGCGACGTTCCAAGGCTGCATCTTTTTCAATATGTTTCTTATATTCATCTAATGTAGTGGCCCCAATGACTTGGAAGTTCCCCCGTGCCAAGGCTGGTTTTAAAATATTAGCTGCATCCATAGCACCTTCAGATGCTCCAGCTCCAATCAATGTATGAATTTCATCAATAAATACAATCATATCCTCATGCGATTGCACTTCATCCATCACTTTTTTCAAGCGTTCTTCAAATTCACCACGGTATTTAGCCCCTGCCAGCATAGAACCTAAATTCACTGAAATAATGCGTTTGTCTCGCAATACATCGGGAACATCGCCGCTTACGATTCGTTGTGCTAATCCTTCGGCAATCGCTGTTTTACCAACACCAGGTTCACCTATTAACACCGGATTATTTTTAGTACGACGACTTAAAATTTGTATCACTCGTTGGATTTCTGTATCTCGACCAATGACAGGATCAATTTTTCCTTGTTTTGCACTTTCATTCAAATCAATCGCATAGTCAGAGATGTCTCCTAAATCACCTGTACCCCCTTGTGCTGGAGTTCCACCTGTTTCGTCACCGCCCACGATAGCATTAACCTTTTCAACTACATCTTCTGGACGAATCCCTTTGGATGCCAATAGTTGCATAGCCACGCCACCACCATCGGACAATAGGCCTAGTAAAATATGCTCTGTTCCGATATAGTTGTGACCTCGACTATTGGCCGCTTCTTGCGCTAAATTTAGCACATGTTTAGTACGCGGCGTCATTTGTAATTGGCCGCCACTATGGGTACCTTTACCAACAGCTGCTACTACCTCTGCTTCCAACTCTTCTCCTTTGATACCTAGCGCAGCTAATGCACGAGCTGATACAGATTTTTCTTCCTCTACTAGCCCTAATAGTACATGTTCTGTCCCCACATAATTATGTTTAAATTCTATTGCTTTTTCTTGAGCAATCACTAATGCTCGTTTAGCCCCTTCTGTATATCTTTCTATCATAGTGTTCCTCCTTTTGAACCTTGTTCTAATATATCTCGAATCACTTGTGCTCGACGACTATCTCGCTCTTGTGTTCCCATCGTTGGCTTGCCAACTAGCTTACCTAAAAAATTAGGTCTTGTAATAACTAATAACTCTTGAAAGTTTAATGTGACAGGTAATAGCTTCATATCGACGCCTAACTGTACATCACTTAATAAGGACAATGCCTCTTCTCCGGATATACGCCGTGCATGACTTACAATACCATAGGACCGCCACACTCGATCTTCAATGCCTTCTCGATCCGTACTCCACAGTTCAGATCTCGACGCTTCTTCTTCTTTCACAACTCCTCGTACAATCTGTGTAAGTTGTTCAATGGTCGCCTCTTCGCTAATCCCCATTGTCTGTTGATTTGAAATTTGATACACATGACCTAACCCTTCAGAGCCCTCACCATAGAGCCCTCGTACAGAATAGCCCATGCGAATAATACTTCGAATAATCCGCTGCAACTTTCCAGTCATGGCCAATGCTGGTACATGAACCATCACCGATGCTCGTAATCCTGTACCTACATTCGTAGGACATGCCGTTAAGTACCCAAACTCTTTGGAAAATGCATAATCATATTTGCTTTCAATAGCATCATCAATAATCATTGCCTTTTGATAGGCTTCTTCTAATTGTAAGCCCAACTCCATAGATTGAATTCTCAAATGATCTTCTTCGTTCACCATAATGGAAATACGACAATCTTCAGAGATAATAACGCTTCGTCCTTGGTAGGATTCTGCCAGATTAGGAGAAATTAAATGCTTTTCTACTAACACATCTCGTTCTATGGGTTCTAATGTTTCTAAATTAATCTTTGTAAATATGGTACCATAGGCAGCTTGCAAAGGATTCATTACCGATCGCATTTGTCGTTCCACTGTCTCAATGGACTCTTTTTTGCCACGATTCGTAAATGGTATACCTTTAAAGTTTCTCGCCAATCGTATGCGACTAGATAATACGATGGGATGAGCCTTTTCAGTTCCTTTCATCCAAGGAGACATCGGTTCATCTAAAATTGTTTGTAACATAGCTCCTCCTTATTTGGATTCTTTTGACTCTTCTAACGATTTAATTTCATCTCGAATATTGGCTGCTTTTTCAAACAACTCTTGTTTCACAGCTTGTACCAGCTCACGTCTAAGCTGTTGAATTTGTTTCTCCACTTTTAAATCTGCCGCCCCTCGTTGTGGTACTCGCCCCTCATAGGAAACAGAGCCCTGTATCCGTTTAATCAAAGGTGTCAATTGATTTTGAAATGCACTATAGCAAGTATCGCAGCCCAACCTGCCAAGATGATTGAATTCTGAAATCGTCATTCCACATTGTGGACACTGGATTGTCTTGCTAGAATTCAACGTCCCCTGCGGATAGATGGCATTGGCAAAAAATTGATTATTAAAAAATGTATCATCAAACATAGAGGAAAACATGGAACTTTGTCCTTGTTCTTTTTGACTCGCACATTGTGTGCAGTAATGATGTTCCTCTTTCACACCATTTACAATCGATGTCATATGAACACTAGCTTGCTCATGACCACAAGATTCACATTTCATCACTTACACCTCCTCATTGACAATATTCATAATGGCCTCATAAAATCGTTCTGCCGATTCTTTTCTATACTCCATAGGCACATCTGTTAAGATCCTAAGAAATGCTTCATGTAACATCGCTGCTTCACGCTTTGTAATTCGCGCCTCTTGCATATGTTGAAATAATACCTTATCTACATGACCAATGGTGATCTGCGGTTCTTCCTCATTTCTACGCTGCACATGTTGCTGTAAAGGAATCAAAACATGTGTTGATTGTGGCTCTAAGATTCTCGTAATCGTAATCGACCCACCTAATCCACGTCTAGACTGTACTATAAACCCTCTATCATTAGAAAATCGTGTGCTCAATACATAACTAATCTGCGATGGTGCACAATCTAATGTTTCTGCTAATTCGTTACGTCTAACGGTAATACCTTCTTGCTCTTCTAATAGTTTTGTCAATATAAATTGTTCAATTTTATCTGCTAAAACACTCATAACTTCCTCTTTTCTGAATTCTATCTACTAAATAATAGGCCAAACTCCTTAGTTTGACTTTTTGTCTTTTTATCTTGAGTACAGTATATCTGACTTTTTGACCTTTGTCAAATACTTTTTTGACTTTTTGACTTTTATATTAAAAAAAGTAGCATATCCTATTGGATATGCTACTTCTAATGTCTACTTGTTCTTAGTAAACAATTCCGCTCTTTTGTGTATATTTTGTGTGTTTTTTATGTGTTAGGTTTGTGTATGTTTTGTTTGTTGTGTGTTAGGTTTGTGTGTAAAAGCGAAATAGTATGATAAGACTTATCTAGACAATTATTGACGGCTACCTAATTTGGAGTCCAAGAATAATTGTGCAGAACGGCTATCTTGTGCAAATGTGAATTGATCTACTAAATCAGTTGCATTTGCTTCTTCTTCTACTTGTTCTTCTACGAACCAGTTCAAGAAGGATACTGTTGCATAATCTTTTTCTTCTAATGCTAATGCATATAAGTCGTGGATTTTGCCAGTGATCATTTGCTCGTGAGCCAATACTGCTTTTGCCACGTCTAATGGATTAGTCAAAGTAGATGCTGTATTTTTTACATCACCTAATGTTACTTTTTCATTGTTGCTTTGTAAGTAATCGATGAATTTGAAAGCATGTGTTACTTCTTCTTGGTATTGTGCACGTAACCATGCGGAAAAACCTTTGAAGTTAGCATCAGCCATAGCTAAAGAAAGAGCTAGGTACGTGGATGCTGCGTTAAATTCGAAAATTACTTGTTCGTTCAAAGCTTGAGCTACTTTTTGATTCATTGTTTTATACCTCTTATATACTAAATTTTAAAATACTAATCTGATGTGCTCTCTGTTCACATCGTGTTTTCATTATAGCAAACTAATCGAGATAAATCAATATGCTATTTCTATTTTTTTCGATTTTTTATCATTTATTTTTAAATTTGAGAATTATTTATAATAACATTAACTGAAATGCTCAACTATTCATGCATACCTTTTTGAAAGAGAGTATACTATCTATGCAAGATCTTTATTACTATTATTTTACAATGAATTGGAGGTGATGATGTATGATGAATTTTATGACCCGTGCTTTTAAAAAAGTAATGAACTCTACAGAAGGGAACAAAGTAAAAGTCTACATCATCTCTGGTTTCTTGGGGGCCGGTAAGACTACGTTTATACAGCAATTGATTCAAGAATTACCAGACCCATCCAAGATACTAGTGTTAGAAAATGATTTTGGACAGGTAAATTTAGATGGAGCCATCCTTAGAGAAAAAGGCTATACCGTTAGAGAGTTGACCTCTGGCTGCATTTGTTGCAGTTTAGCTGGAGATTTTAGACGAGCTTTGGCAGATATCCTAGATACTAAAGAATTAGAGTATATCATTATTGAACCATCTGGGGTTAGTCAATTATCAGATATTCTAGCCATCTGCAAAGATCCATCTATTGCCAAACGCATCGAGCTCACTGGTTGTGTATCCATTGTGGATGCTATGCGGGCTCCTATGTATTATAAAAACTTTGGTATCTTCTTCAAAGACCAAATCGCCTACTCTAGTCAGGTTTTCATTAGCCATCAAGAAGATGATCAGCTATTGCAAGAAACATTAGAAATTATCCGCACCCTAAATCCAGCGGCTCCCATCTATATATTGCCTTGGGAAGAAATTACACTTTCAAAATATATTTCCATGCACCCCCATGAGCAAGCAGTTTCTTCTCTAGCGCCTACACAAACGATCGAAAATCATAAAGGCCATCATACAGACCGGAACCATCCAGAGATTCCACATCATGATCACATTGCCCATCATGCGCAAGCAAAGGACTCTTTCTTGACATGTACTGTAGAATGTACATTACCTAGAACGATATCTGAGTGGCACATGCATTTACAAGCCTTAATCGATACGAATACTAGTGGTCATATTTTACGCTTAAAAGGTTGTATCCCCCTTTCCACAGGTGGTCAAGCCTTGGTACAATATAATGGAACTAGTTTGGAGATTACTCCTACTACATTACATGATTCCTATTTGACTATCATTGGACCTTCCTTAAACAATGATGCGTTGCAATCTTTTATTAATGGTACGATGTAAATGAGTATGCAAAAGATTCCTACCTATGTGGTGATGGGCTTTCTCGGCTCCGGGAAAACCACTGCCATCACTGCAGGTATTGAAAGTCACAAAATTTCTAATGTTTGTCTGTTTCAATTTGAGCAGGGCCTAACAAGTCCTGCTCTTTCCGACGACCGAATAAAAACCTTTTCTGTCGATGACGATCCTGATTCTATTGTTACGCAATGTTGTGAAGTATTGCACAACCATACCTACCGAGAACTTTGGATTGAATGGAACGGCGTGGGTTCTATCGAAACATTTGAACGTATCTGTTTACAATCTCCCTTAGGAGATATGCTAGATATTCAACACATTTATTATGTAACAAATCCTTCTTGGATTGAAACACAATTACCCTACTTAGGTGCCATTCCTTTATCACAAATACGATATAGTAATACAATCCTATTAGGGAACAGTACAAACGAAAAGGACAAACAATATACAGAACTTGCTCCAGATAGTACGTGGATTGGATGTCAAACCATTCAACAATGGACCTTGGCAAAACCAATACAAAAGGCAAAATCTCGGTGGAAACCATATGCCTTACTGATCTTAGCACTTCTATTTGGCTATATCTTTTATGCCCAACCGACTTGGATTACTATGACCACAGCGATCATGTTGCAAATGGTTCCCTTCCTACTCTTGGGCACAGGTATTTCTGTCATTGTCGAGCAGTACGCCTCTCCCTATCGGATTGAAAAGTACCTGCATCGTTCTCCTATATTAGCCTATGGACTCGCCATTGTGATGGCCTGTACCATGCCACTATGCGACTGTGCTGTCATCCCTGTATTACGGAGCTTAACACGACAAGGTATAGCTCCTAAGGTAAGCCTATTCTTTACGATGATCAGTCCTTTGCTGAATCCAATCGTACTCTTATCTACGTATTATGCCTTCCCAAAAGAACCGATGATTCTCTGGGGCCGGCCTATATTAGGAGTTATCTTGGCTTTCATTGTGAGTCAATATTGTGGCCCTCGCATCTTTGGCAGACATGATGCGTTCCCACCATGGAAACAGTTAACTCTCGTAAAATCCCTGTCAAATGACACTGGATTTTTTGGTAGATTACAAGAAGAAACATTACGCCTATTGCCCTTTATCTTAATTGGGTCTATACTTAGTAGTGGGTTACAATTATATTTACCGAAACAATGGTTACATGATATATCCCTATCTGGATCTATCTTAGTCATTTTCGCCATGATGATTCTCGCCTTTTGCGTATCCATCTGCTCCACAGCAGATGCCATCATAGCTCGGTCTTTCATCAGTGTCATTCCACTACCTGGAATTTTGGCATTCTTAATTTTTGGACCTTTACTAGATATTAAAAACTATGTATTATTACGAAACCTATTTCCTAGCTCTTTCGTGAAAGTATATAGTATATCCCTCATTGTGGGTACATCTATACTTTGCATATTATATTCACTAATAGGAGGTTATGCACTATGAAGTATATCCCTACTGTCAACATTCACGCAGCTGTAGAAGTTATCGCTTCTGCTAGTTGCAGTCTATCTTTATTATACTTACTAACAACAGGCTCTATTTATCGCCTTATCGCTCCTAATTCTTATATCATCGCATTATTATGGGCGTTGACATTATTATTACTTTGGAGCACGGTAAAAGCTAGTAGAAACATCTTCCGTAAATCCTATGGCTCTTCTTATAGAAATGCTATTCTGTATGGTTTGTGTACATTATTACTAAGCCCATCTATCTTCCATGCACAAGCATTTGCATTGCCTGCAGAAGAACCTGTAGACCAAGTGATTGCAGTAACAAAAGAACCTGTTCCTACCAATGATTACAAAAATATTGGTGATGGCATCGATGATACACATCGTCACATCACGTTAACATCTAGAAATTACTATGATACGATCTTGAAAGTATCTAATCACATTGAAAAATACAAAGGCTATACAGTATCCGCCACAGGCTATGTATCCTACCACGATAAAGCCTTGCAAGGTAATGATTTTGTGTTAGCTCGTGATTTAATGATCTGTTGCGTAGCCGATATGGCTCCATTTGGATTACCTACTGAGTATACATCCACTACTCCATTATTAGAGCATAGTTGGTATACTATGGAAGGTACTATCGGAACACGTAACTTCCACGGTGTAGAACAACCATATATCATCAACAGCAAAATTACACAAGCTGATGCCATTGATGGCTACATTTTCCCTAACTAATAGGTAAGTATATATCTTAAGACTTAAGAAAACCACGTATATCAGTAGTATCTCTGATGTACGTGGTTTTTTATTAAATATTATAAAAAATAAAACTGCTTTTCCGGGTTATAGGACAAAATGAGTTGGTAGACTAGTCCCATTTTTTTGTAATAGATATATCATAATTATGTAGATCACTCCATACAATTGCATCTCCCCCATGTAGGGATCATATCTTCTAAAGTTTCTCTTTCTGACATCTCTTTATATATCCTAGCTATACTTTTATCTGTTGGCATCACCTTGAGAATCTCATCATAGGGTAATGGATGTGGAGAGCGCATATAACACCACCAAAACACCGCTTTTATCCTACGTTCAACAGATAGTCCTCTATGGTTCCTTAACATGGCTCTTAATTGGGCATTAATACCTCCTTCTATCCTGTTATTTGTAGCTGGCAACTTTCTTTCATTAACTAATGCATCTTTAAGATAGGTAAATAGTATATCTTGTTTCACCAGCTGACAAAGAGACCGTTCTGCTTTTACTAGTCTTTCATGTTTGGGATGCAAGCTGCCATACTCATCTCTAGTCATTTCGCTTAAAAATGTTTTATACCTCTTGGACCAATTCTGAAAGCGTTCTTCCCATACTTTCATTTCTTCTATTCCATGGATAGCCAATAAGTCTTTTGCTAATACGTATAACTCTATTCCTGCTAATGTTTTGGGCCTAGATGTTGTATATCGCTTAATCTGGCAAAACACATGGTATAAACACCTTTGGATCCTAGCCTTTTTCCAAATTCGATTACATGCTTTTTTAAATCCAACTCCACCATCAGTAACCACTATAGTAGGTGAGGCAATCCTTTGTAATAATGCCTCCCATGCCGCTGCATGTTCGTATCTACATACATACCATCCCAAGACATGCGTATCATCACAACATATTAATACACATACTTTTCGTCCTAAATAGATACCATCAACATACACTACATCCCTATGTGTCTCTATTTTAGGTGGCATAGGCCATATTTCCCAAAATTGAACTGTATTTCGTCTAAATGTCCGACTACTTACAGACATCTCATCCTGTGTTTTACCACTTAACAACCATGCGAGAAACTGGTGAAAGTGTTTTATCGTACTATCAATAGTATTCGTAAATACTGTCTTACATTCACGGCACTGCCAACGTTGAGTTCCCTTTTTCGTTTTCCCATACTTATGACAAGGAAATCCACAATTTATACATTTTATCTGATTCATTATTCAGTCCTCCTAATGATAGATTATTTAGGAAAATTAAATATCAATCAGACCTGTAATTGCAAGGGGTTTCAGACTTTTTACCAACTCATTTTGTCCTACCTCAAAGTTCTTTAAAACAACTTTAAAATT
>NZ_RQVA01000022.1:0-19366 GCF_003992255.1 Veillonella sp. CHU110
ATTTACATTTTTATACAGTTCTTATATTAAAGAAACTGAACAGATTAATTGCTGTCCCCAAAACTTGATAAAGAGCCTTTAATTTCATTACAGCCTCTATTAAAAACTTATCAATACTAACTACATGTATGGCTCAATACAATTGTAATCCCATGCCCTCGGGACGGTACACTAGCATATCATATGATTCCTAGTATCTGTGACAATATCACAATTCCATATATACTTAGCACTGTATATATGGCATGTAATGCACGTACTACAATTTTTTCTAATCTTGGTCTTCCAAACAGATTTTCATAGCGAACAAAGAAGGCATCTGGATGTTCTTGTTCCGCCGATCTACCTATGACTCGATACACCACTATACTCGTCCTAATGGATAGAATGATTGCCACACAGGCAAGTACAACTAATCCATACTGAACCCACAATGGCTCTCGAACAAAGGCTTTCACCACTAAGATACCGATTACATCTACAGCCCCAGTGCATCCCATCGCAATCGCAATGAGAATAGCCACCACACGGCCAGACATAAAATGTAAAATGCTTTCTAACGTGGTCCCTACGGTTTCTGCTGTTGTCTCTTCTTTAGAAGTAGCAAATGGATTAAATCCAATCCAACGATTCAAACACCATAATTGATACATAGCCCATACTGTAACATAGGCTAAACAAATGTGTAATTCTGTCATATCCTACCTCCGTTACTGTAACAATATCTTATCCATGCACTGCAAATAGAATCTGGATAATACTATCTGTATTGGTTATCTTATCTACATTATAACACAGATTCCTAACTAACTTCATACAATCACAAGTAACCGCCACATTGGATGAAAGAAAAACGTCTAGTCCTTATTGACTAGACGCTTTCAGATTATAGTATTTTTTTAACCATGGTATATAATAGGTTTTAAGCATCAAACAAATCGAATAGTGTATCTAACAAATCTCCACCACTATCACCAGCGTCTGCTAACAAGTCACCAGCATCATCCAGCGATAGGGAATCTGCGATAGAATCATATTCAAGATCTGCATTTTCAAATAGACCTGTATAATCCCCCGATGCAGGTGTATCCATATCCAAACCTAATTGACCAGACGCTAATGCATCAGAAAATCCCAATGATGGATCCCCAGGGTATACATCTGTACCTATAGGAATATCATTTAATCCCTGCACGCTATCAAATGGAGTCGACAAGCCTAAGTCAGGATAACCGTTAAATACATCCGTTAATGAGTTCATACTATGATCCATTAAAGATATATCTGATAAGTTCAGATGACTTAAACTACTCGTTGTATCTCCTACTGAATGGCTGTGTAAAAAACGACTCAATTCATGGGCTAAGAAAGTCCCTCCAAACGATGCTGCAGCTAGTCCAGCATAATGGCTCCATTGAGATCCAGTTCTAGGTACAGTAGTATTCTGAGTAGATGGTGGAAGGTTATATTCTAATGTATTGGCACCATTTGTTGTATTAGGTGCATTCAACGTCGCTCCTACATTAGCCTTCGGTTCTATCCCTAAGTTATGATATAACACATCAATACGACTGTATAAGTAGGCTATCTCTTGTAAATCATCTACCTGCTTAGACGGTTCTGTCTCACGAATTTTATTCAATAATAAACTGATCCTATAATAATCAGGTAGTGCCCCTGCCTTTTTATACTCTTCCACAATAGCCGGCACATACATTTGAGTCATCGTTGCTGTAGGCGACACGGTTGTATTCTCTGTTACACCTTCTAACGGTTGCGATTGACACCCACATCGAAAGCAAAACTTATCGTCCAATTTAAGTTGTGTTCCACAGTTCGTACAAAATTTCATATACTATCCTTTTTACTATTGATTAGGTTGTTTTCTTACTTTACCATATTTGTTTGGCAATGGATCACTTTCTGCAAATGCTATTAGGATTGCCCCATAAATAGGGATCAACATATACCATCCTGAACGATTAGTGTCATGCAATCGTCTAGCATTTAACGCAATGTTCGGAAGGAAGAACAGTAAACTAATCAAGGAACCAAACTTATCATTAATAGCAGCTGCCAATAAACTTATAATCATGTACACAATTTGAAAACTCCAATACTCCCAACGTGTTGCACGGCCCTCAAAACTAGCATATTTTTCAGTTAATGCCGTTTTAAAGTTTAAAAATAAGTTTGATGATACTACATACTCAACAGCATCGGTATTATACATCCCCTGTTGTGGATTACCATAGGCTGCTCCTGCCGGATTTCCATTCATTTGGTAATTAGGCTGCCCTTGTGGTTGACCATAGTTAGGCTGTGTATACTGCGCTTGTCCTTGTGGCTGTTGATTATAATTTGGTTGCGCATATTGTGGTTGACCTTGTGGATATTGATTATACGTAGGTTGAGCATATTGCGGAGGCACATTCATATTTTGTTGTGGTGGCACTTGACCATTCATTTGACCTTGTTGACCATGGTTAGGTGCGGCCTGATTATTTTGTTGACTCTGATTTGAAGCTTGGTTAGCATTTAAATTGCCACAACTAGGGCAAAATTTATCCGTTTCATTCATTCCATTACCGCATTTTGAGCAAAACATAATAGTCTCCTATCTTTTAAAATAACTCTGTTAATGTGGAAGTTTTTCCATTATACGAAACAGTAATCCGATTTGAATCGGATGTCACATAATTATTTTTTTCACGTGTATACGCTTTTATAATAACCTTTCCTTTAGGTCCATCACAAGTAGCTGTTACAACAACATTTTTACCATCTTCATCATAGTCCCACTCAAAGTCCTTCTTAGTGATTCCTTTGTCGCCAGTAACATATCTGGCCATTGCTACTACAATCTCTTCATATCTCCGGTGACCATAATGTTCATTTTCAAACTCCATTCCTTTTACGTTATCAATATACTGTTCTTCTACATGTAACTGATACGCACCTAATCCCATGATAAAAATCACTACCATAACAACAGCAATTAAAATAAATTTAATAACATTCTTGGACTCTTTATCACCTTTAGAGATTGGATAAGAATTCGTAGGCATTTGAGGTTGTCCCATTGGCTGTTGTGAATGCTGCATATTTGGATTAGGTATCTGCGAGATTGGATTTGTATCAATCATTAGATTTTCATTCTTCATGCCACATTCAGGACAAAAAGCCGAACTATCCTCCATTTGCTTACCACAATTAGGACAAAACACGCTCTCGCCCCCTTTCTTCAACACTTTATGAGTAGTTAAGTACACTTTCACGCATACTTTTTCATATATTTACTTAATTATATCAAAACATGTATGACATTTTTTGTCACTATTACATTTTTTTATAATATAAATAAAAACATTTTCTAATACATGTGGCTCTTGAAAAAGAAACCCTTAGATGTACATACACATCTAAGGGGTTCTCACATCCTGATTATATAATTTTCCTAACCGCTATAGTAAATATTAGGGCTAGCCATATAAAGAGTCCTTAATTATAATCCCAATAACTTACGCCCTTCTTCCCATGCGAAGATAGGCTCTAAGAAGGTCATTAAGTTTTCTTCTTCAAATGGATATGCACGCATACCAATAGATTCAGCTGCTTGCACATCAGATGGTTTATCCCCTACAAGGAAACTACCATCTACATCCACATTCCATTCTTCAATAGCTTTTCTAAGCATACCTGGGCTTGGTTTACGGCACTCACATGTTTTTGTGTAGGCTTCTACCTTTCCTTCTGGATGATGTGGGCAATAATAATACGCCAAAATTGTAACACCTTGCGCTTCTAAACGACGAGACATCTCTTCATGTAAAGCCACAACATCTTGTTCTGTATAGAAACCACGGGCTACACCACTTTGATTGGTCACCACAATAATATCATACCCTCGTTTTTGAGCCTCTTTCATAGCGTCAATAGCTCCTGGAATAAACTCCAATTGCTCTGGATTTGATAAATATCCTACATCAACGTTAATGACGCCATCACGATCTAAAAATAATACCTGTCTAGTTTCCATTATTTTACATACCCTTCATTATCTCGTAATAATGCACAATATTCATGAACCGCCTGTTCTAATGGTGTAAATCCTTTGTCATAACCTGCAGCTAATAACTTTGTAGTATCTGCTTGCGTATAACTTTGGTATTTCCCTTTTAATACTTCTGGGAAGTCAATATAACGAATGTCACCTTTTCCAGCAAAGGAAATAACCGCTTTCATAAATTCATTAAACGTATGGGCATGACCCGTTCCACAGTTGAATACACCACTGATCTCAGGATGTTCCCAGAAATAGAAATTGACATTCACTACGTCCTTCACATAAATGAAATCACGAGTTTGTTCTCCATCTCCATAACCATCGATTCCTTTAAACAACGTAATTTCGCCAGTTTCCATCAATTTATAATACATTTGACGTACTAATGAGGCCATCTTATCCTTATGTGTCTCGTTAGGACCAAATACATTAAAGTAACGTAAGCCTACACATTGAGATTGTAAACTGTTTCTATATTTTGCCACATATCGATCAAATAATAATTTTGAATATGCATAGGGATTCAATGCTTGTTCGCATTCAGGATCTTCTCTAAATCCCTTTGTACCATGGCCATAGGTAGATGCAGAGGATGCGTAAATGAATGGTGTTCTTCGTTCTTGACAATAATGAAATAGATTTTTAGACCCTTCATAGTTGTTTTTCATCATGAAACGGCCATCATAATTCATAGTGTCTGCACAAGCACCTTCATGGAATACCACTTCAATAGGGCCACAATCAAAGGTATTTTGTTCTACTGCCGTATCAAAATCTTCATAATCAATATAGTCTGCAAAATCAAGCATTTCGATGTTGCGAATTTTACGACCATCTGTCAGGTCATCCACGATAAGTATATCGTTACGACCTTTGTTATTTAATTCTTTTACAATATTGGAGCCGATAAATCCAGCGCCACCTGTAACAATAATCATAGTGTTCCTTCCTCTACTGATCCTTGAATTTTTTCAATGATGCTCGTCGTAGAATATCCATCTTGAAATGGTAAAATTTGAACCTCTTCTACAAACTCTTTTCCAATCACATCTTCTGGCTTATAATCGCCACCTTTAACCAAAATATTTGGTCGCAACTTTGAAAGTATTTCTGCTGGTGTATCTTCTTGAAATAATACAACCCCATCTACAAACCCTAATGAACTCATTAATAAAGCTCTATCTATTTCATGGTTAATAGGCCGACTTTCACCTTTTAAACGCCGCACGGAAGCATCCGAATTAAGGGCCACTATTAAATGATCTCCTAAATTAGCCGCTTCTTTCAAGTACGTCAAATGTCCACGATGCAAAATATCGAAACATCCATTAGTAAATACGACAACTTCCCCTCGATTCTGCCAGGTACGAATTTTTTTCGCCAAAGCCTCTACAGAATACAGCATTTCTTTTTCTTCTTTTTTGGCTTTGATCTTGGATAGTAAGTCTAATAACTCTTGACGATGAATTGGGTAGGTTCCTACCTTAGATACTACAATGCCTGCCGCTGCATTAGCTGCTACTAGAGCGGCTCGTACAGAAAGTCCTGCTATCAAGGTAGTTAACATCATAGCCACCACCGTATCACCAGCACCGCTTACATCAAATACATCCTGTTTCTTTGTTTCTCCATTGTGCCATATATTACCATCTTTACGAACGAACGTAACGCCTTTAGCTGATCGTGTGACAACGATGAATTCCAAATCCATTTGACTTAAGATTTGATGCGCTGCTTGTACAACAGCTTCATCTGTATTTTCCACTTCATAACCAACAGCCACACTTAACTCTTTCACATTGGGGGTAATACAAGTCGCTCCATTATATTTTGACCAATCAGATCCTTTAGGATCCACAATCGTCATAATACCATGCTTTTTGGTACGTTCGAACACTTGTGCTAATAAGGACGGTTGGCAAACGCCTTTACCATAATCCGAAATTACGAGCCCTTGTAATTTCTTTTCGATTAATACATCTAGCCAATGTAAGATATGCTCTTCACTATCTTCTGTAAGAGGTTTCGTTACTTCGTAATCTAGACGAACAATCTGCTGTTGTCCTCCTAGAATGCGTGTTTTTGTTGTTGTGGGAATACCATCCTCTACAAATACTCCATGACTATGGATTCGATTATCCTGTAATTGTTGTCGTACAATCAAGCCATGTGCATCGTTACCAACACGAGCTGCCATGTGTACTTCACAATCTAAACGAGCCAGATTATTGGCTACATTCGCAGCTCCACCTAGCACCTCTGTTTCTCGCTCTACCACATTCACTGGTACTGGAGATTCTGGCGATATACGTGTCACATTACCAAAAATATAGCGATCCAACATGCAATCTCCAATGACACCCACCCGCAAAGAGGGTAGTTCTTTCGTTAAAAAGGATTGTAATGTGCGATTACGCATACTCTTCTTCCACCAATTCACATAAAATATGACCTGCTAAAATATGCATTTCTTGAATGCGCGCTGTCACCTTAGAGGGTACAGCAAACGTTAAGTCACAAAGTTCTGCTAATTTCCCACCGCTTTCACCAGTGAACGCAAAGGTATGCATACCCACATTGCGTGCGGCTTCTACAGCTTTCACTACATTTTTACTATTGCCAGAAGTAGAAATGCCGATTAGAATATCTCCAGAACGACCTAACCCTTCCACTTGACGAGAAAATATATCCTCAAATCCATAGTCATTACCCACTGCTGTTAGGATGGATGTATCCGTGGTCAATGCAATGGCAGCCAAAGAACGTCGCTCCTTTTGAAAGCGGCCAATTAACTCCGCTGCTATGTGCTGTGAATCCGCTGCAGAGCCTCCATTTCCACAAAATAATATTTTATTTCCTGTTGCCAACGCTACTTTGCATCGTGCTGCCATTTCTTCTATGACATTCATGACCTCAAATGTAGCACTTAAGGTATCTACATGGTCAGAAATACTAGCACCAATAATCGGATGTAACTCACTCATGCTTTAAATCCTTTCCATGATTATCCAATAATTCATGTAGTTCTTGTAAAAAACTTTCTACATTATTAAATTGACGATACACAGAAGCAAATCGAACATAAGCGACTTGGTCTACATCTTTTAATAAAGATAATACAATCTCTCCAATACGCTCAGTACTAATCTCTTGTTCTACTTCCATGCGAATTTGTTTTTCTGTTTCATTGACAATGGCTTCCAATTGATCTGTAGACACACCACGTTTACTACAAGATCTCCAAAGTCCATTCATCAATTTAGACCGATCAAATAATTCTTTTTTTTGATCTCTTTTAACAACCATAATAGGTAGATCTTCGATGACTTCATACGTCGTAAAACGTTTTCCACAATTCATACATTCTCTACGACGACGAATGTTGTTATCGTCTGTTGAGCGAGAATCTGTTACTTTAATTTCATCATGATGACAATATGGACATTTCATAGGCAATCCTCCTATTTTCTTCGCAAGAATGTATCTACTTGACGACGAATTTCCTCTATAAAAGTATCTAGCATCTCATAGCGCTTGCGATACATATTGCGCTTATGTGTCTTAGCTGTTTCATACGTTTTTCGTTCTTCTTCAACAGGAATCACAAAAAATCTAGCATCCTCGTCCCATACATGACCACCTAGTTCTTGCCAAAACTCATCAAATGTTACTAATTTATGACGATGAAATCGCAATGCATGTGAATTAGAAAAAAATCCTTCATCAGATACCGCATATATATGTTGAATCCCCATATTGGTTGCTAATTGACGAAGCAAAAAAAAGATAAAGTTTTTAGGTCGATATCCATGCATTTTTTTTGTTAACTGTTTGGCTCTACTTAGTCCATCTTTATATCCTTGAATGGTACCTACCCAAATACATGGGTTTCCCTGTGTATCCTTACCAAATCTAAAATTAATGTGGTATAAGCCATGATCTTCATAACGCAATACTAATGTCAGGAGGCCTTCTTTTCTTTGCCCCGGAATAAAACGAAGTTTTGCATCTAATGCTAAGTCTTCAGAGTTCCAAAGTATGATGCCTTCTTCATTAGGATTATATAATTGTTGAATCGTA
This sequence comes from Veillonella sp. CHU110, assembly GCF_003992255.1. NCBI lineage: Bacteria > Bacillati > Bacillota > Negativicutes > Veillonellales > Veillonellaceae > Veillonella > Veillonella sp. CHU110. The sequence continues at coordinate 8,147 of NZ_RQVA01000022.1, forward strand.
CTCTCTAAAAAATAATCCGGCAATACAGAAAAGTGACGGATAATTGCATCTGTACGTTCGGAAGCTGTTGAATTCTTATACAAGAATACTCTCGTCACTATTTCCCAAATGCCTTCCTGCGCTTTCAATAAACCAGGATACACCTCATAGGCATCAAAGAACTCCTGAAGTTGAGTCATTTCCGATCTATTCTTAATAGCTCGCAGGGTAAAAACTAGCGTTCTTCGTTTTTCTTGCCAACTTTGACTCCTATATATAGTTTTTCCTAATTCCCATTGTTGCTTTGCATAACTAAACACAGTACGTCCTCCTCAGGATATTCTACATCACATTACATTATACCCCAAATTCATAATGAAATTCAATCTTTCAAGGTCCTATCCCCTATCCATGTAAAAGAACCTAAACTATAACGCTTAGGTTCTTTATGTATAGTCCTATCCAATAAAAGCTCAAGGTACTACTTACAGTATTGAATTAAAAACATACTTATTGGCGTCCTGTACTACCAATGCCACCGACACGAATACCACAAGCATCATCATCATGCGTCAATAGATATTTACAGAAAATCCCTTGTGCAATTCTTTCACCTTTTAACAAAGCTACAGGCTCATCAGTCATATTGTACATAGCAATCATAATATGACCTTCATTATCTTCATTGTTATAATAGTCGGAATCAATGATACCTGTACTATTAACTAAGATCAAACCTCGTTTAATAGCCATACTAGAGCGAACATGAATCGCTAAATATTCATCATAGTGCATGAATGCTTTTAATCCGGTGGGAATCAAAACTGTCTCTTTAGGCTCTATTACAATAGCTTCTGCACACTCAATGTCATACCCTGCACTCTCAGAAGTTTTGCGCTTCGGTAAGTTAATATCATGTCTCTCAAACGCAGATACCACTTCAAATCCACGAATATCCATGTTACACCTCTACTACTTCAATAGTTCTTTACGGGATAAATTGATACGGCCTTTGTCATCAATTTCGATAACTTTTACCATAATTTCATCGCCTACATTCACTACATCTTCTACTTTTTCAACACGCTCTCTTGCTAGTTGAGAAATATGTACTAATCCTTCTTTACCAGGTAATACTTCTACAAAAGCACCAAAGTTCATCAAGCGTGTGACTGTACCCATGTACACTTCACCAGCTTCAACTTCTTTTGTTAAGTTTGTAATGATTTGGATTGCTTTTTCAGCAGCTTCTGCTTCTACGGCAGCAATAGAGATTGTGCCATCATCTTCGATGTCAATTTTAGCACCTGTTTCTTCAATGATGCCTCGAATCACCTTACCACCAGTGCCGATTACATCACGGATTTTATCTGGATCAATTTTCATCGTTACAATGCGCGGAGCCCATTTAGACATTTCCTCACGAGGTGCGTCAATAGCTTCCATCATTTTACCCATGATGTGCATACGACCTTTATGTGCTTGTGCTAAAGCTTCTTCTAAAATCTCACGAGACAAACCGGAAATTTTAATATCCATTTGAATAGCAGTTACCCCTTTTGTAGTACCTGCTACTTTGAAGTCCATATCACCTAGAGCATCTTCCATACCTTGGATATCTGTTAAGATCGTATAATGTGCATCTTGTGTCACAAGTCCCATAGCAACACCTGCTACTGGCGCTTTAATAGGTACCCCTGCATCCATCAAGGATAAGGTAGAACCACACACGCTGGCCATGGAACTAGAGCCGTTGGATTCTAATACTTCAGATACCAAGCGCATAGCATATGGGAATTCTTCTTCTGTTGGAAGCACCGCTAGTAACGCTCTTTCAGCTAATGCACCGTGACCGATTTCACGGCGTCCAGGACCACGAGAAGAGCGAGTTTCCCCTACGGAGTAAGATGGGAAGTTGTAATGATGGATATAGCGTTTTTCTGTATCTAAACCAATGCCATCGATGGTTTGTTTTTCAGATAACGGAGCCAATGTACAAATGTTTAATACTTGTGTTTGTCCACGTGTAAATAAGCCAGAACCATGTGTGCGTGGTAATGCATTAACGCGACAAGAAATCGGACGAACTTCATCTAATTGACGACCATCTGGACGGATTTTTTCTACCGTAATCATATGACGTACAATTTCTTTTACCATTTTTTCTAAGGTAGCATAAATATCGCTCGCTTGTTCAGGGAATTGTTCTTCGAAATGAGCTAATACTTCTTCGAATACCGCTTGTTGTTGTTCTTCCCGTTGTACTTTATCTGCGCAACGTACAGCTGCATCTAATTTGGCATGTGCATAGGTACGAACTGCTTCTGCTACCACTGGATCTACTTCTTTAATTGGGAATGTGCGTTTTGCATGTCCAATTTCCGCCACCATAGATTCTTGGCAAGCTACGATTTTTTTGATTTCTTCATGGGCTGTCATGATAACTTCTAAGATAATGTCTTCAGGGATTTCGTTTGCTTCCCCTTCTACCATCAAGATCGCATCTTTTGTACCAGCCACTACCATATTCAATGTGGTTTCTTCTAATTGCGCCTCTGTTGGGTTCACAACGATAGAACCATTGACTAGACCCATGCGAACTCCTGCAATTGGGCCTGCCCATGGAATATCTGAAATAGACAATGCTGCAGATGCACCAATTAATGCGCAAATTTCAGGTGCATGGTCATGATCAACAGACAAAACTGTAGCAACTACATGGACTTCATTACGGCTACCTTTATCGAATAAAGGACGAATTGGACGGTCAATTAAACGGCTGTTTAAAATCGCAGACTCTGGTGGACGTGCTTCACGTTTAATAAAGCCACCTGGGAATCTACCAACAGCATACATTTTTTCTTCATAATCTACTGTCAAAGGGAAGAAGTCGATATCTTTCGCTTCTTTAGATGCTGTTGCTGTAACCAATACAACCGTATCACCATATTGTACCAATGCAGAACCACTTGCTTGTTTTGCTAACTCGCCAGTTTCAATCGTTAACGTACGACCTGCGAGTTCCATTTGGAATCGATTCATTCCATGCCTCCTGTTTAATTCTTTATCCTTTAAAAATCTCTATACTTGCTATTATACACGAGTAGAGGGGGAATGACAATTTAAAGCCTACGTTAAATCACTCGTCCAGACATATCATCCATATACCAGCGACCTCCAATTTTGACCATTGTTACATCGCCGACGAAGGTTTGATACACACGTTGACCATTTATATTGTCAATGGCATCTAGTTTATAATCAAAGGTTACACTATCATCAGAAATGGAAGTTGGTCGTGCATAGGTAAGAACACTAGAAACTGTTGTACTATAACCTTGACGCATGCTAGATAAGCCGCCCATTACTTCTTGACGATGTGTCGTTAACATATTATAGGCACTGCTGATATATCCATCGGATATAGCTTTATGATAATCGATAAGCGCTCTTCGAGCATTTCGAACTGCATAGTCACGAGAAGAGGAACCATACATGTAACTTGAGCTATTACTGGAACTATAACTTGAAGTACTTCCGTCACGAGCCTCCGCCATCTCTTTTTGTAATAGTTCTCATTCCTTTTTGAACTCATCTTTTTCTTTCTCTAAAGCTTTCACCTCTTGCTCATGCTTTTCTTTTTCTCTGGCTAGTTCTTCTTTTTTCTGCAATGCTTGATCCTTGTTTTTCTCTGGATGTGAGCTAGAAGTAAGAGAAGAGCCGTTAGAACTCGATGAAGAGGATTGATATAAAATACTTCCTACCATTACGACCAATAAGGCAACTATTATGCCTACAAATATTTTCGTAGTATTGTCATTCTCATCCTTTTCTATAGGCTGCGCAGCAGTAGTTATCTCCTGAGATCCACCAGAAACTTTTACGGTTTGAAAGGATTCTAAATCTTTTTTAAACTGAGGGATTTGATGCGACGAATTGCCCTGTGATTCTTGCATTTTAATACCAGAATCATTTTCAAAGTTCTTTGGGATCATCGTATTCAAAATTTCAAAAGAAGTATCACTAGTTCTCGGAACAGGTTTTGTTTCTTCCCGTGTCACGGTGATACACTCATGACTGTCCTTATCTCCTGTATCTCTATTTGACTGCGGAGGCATCGCTTGCACAAACTTATATCTTTCAACATCCTCAATCGATATAGATGTATCCTCAAGAGCTAATTTATCCTGATCAAGTCTAGCTCCACATTGTAAGCAAAATTTACTGCCTTCAATAACTTTTGCTCCACAAAACATACAAAACATGATTTAACTCCTTCTCTTCTTTTCAATTATTTTAGAGTATTAGTATCTAACATAGAGTCCACCTACCTAACTACCTAATATTCACATGCTCTTACCTTCATTATATGTTTTTTCACTAAATTAGTAACTACAGCAACTATACATAATTATTTATCATTAAAAAAGTATCCCAGAATAGCTAAACCAATAAAAAAGCCTATGGGGCCACCTACACTTGAAGCAACTGCTAATATTATAAGAGCAATGAAACAACCGCAACCCGAATCACTGGAAGAGCTCGAAGATGATTCCGAATATGTATATGAAGAAGACCTAGAGCTACTGCTAGAGGTCCGTGAAGAATAAGAGCTCGAATCTATAGTATCTCCAATTTCATTATAATATTTTTTGATGGATTCATACTGTTCCTCTACACCACGAATCACTTCTCGATTATTCGTTTTATTAGCATATGTACGTGCCACTTCCATATTATTTTTCGCTAATTTTAGGTTCCGTGCATACGCAAGGCCCCACGCCATGTGTAAATATGCATAAGCAGCTACCCCCGCCAATTCTTCTTTTTGACTTGTACTAAGCTGTAAACTGCTAAAAATTTTATTGATTAAAACTACTATATGAGGAAGAAAGTAATCATTATAAAAGCGAAGTGTTCTGCTTTCATGACCAAACTCATACAACACCTCTCGTTGCATGTGTTCTATCATCGCATTCAATTGTATACTATACTCATTATATTGAACAATCGTACTAAATTCTCGAAGCTGAGATAAATCAGTATCTAATTGTTCCACAAATTTACTATTCGAAATACATAATTGCCGTAACGTCTCTATAAAGTAAACGGATTCTTGAATATTCGTATCTGAAAGTTGATCGATAGAAACTTCCCGTAATTGCTCAAACACTTCTTTTGAAGCTGACATAATATCATGAATAGAATAATACTCCATCAGAGGTGCTTCTAGTTCACATATTTCTTTAAAATGTGGCCCCACAATATCTAGTAGCCTGCCACATGAGATACCATGATTGCTAGAGAATAAACTCTGTATAATCGCCTGCGTATCATTGATACAGTTCTGAATATCTAAATGATACATCCCTAAGAACTCTGTAGCAATATCACTATATTGTCCACAATTATATGTCTCCTCTGCTACCTTTAAAGCATCCTCCGTATAACATAATGAATATATTTCTTTTGCTACATATTGAAAGACCTGACGAATGTCATTTCGTAAACGTTCTATTTCTTTTTCAATTTGTTCTACTTCCTTGATATCAGAAATCCCTGCTACTTCACGAACCTCATTAATTTCCTTTAATACAGCCTCATAATCAATGTCATCATAGAACGTATCAATAGCAAGCACTACTTCATGAAATGGACGAGATAGTTCCCCTTCCATCATAGAGTACAGGAGCAAATTAATCTTTGCCAGTGGAGATTGCATCTCAAAAGCAGCATCCTCATATAACTTTACATTGTCTTTAACACGTTCATACACATCTAAATCTTCAGAAAAAAACCACCTAATTTCTTCAGAAAGGCGTTTTACAGGGCTCAATAATATATTTTGTTGTGCCTCGTAATCTATTCCATTGTCATCTTCTTCAAATAGCTTGTCCTCACACTTGTCTATAATTCTATACTTTTGCTCATAGGGACTAGCCCCTAACAGATAAAATGCATTGTCTGATAGTCTCATTATTTTCACCTTATTTTATATAGCTATTATATTAGGGTCACTACTGATTAATAGAATCTCATTTTAATCATGATTAATCTTCAAAGACAATAACTTTATTTTTCTTGTTTCTCCAAAAATAAACCAAGAGCCCCAAAAATAACCATGATTATAATAGATATAATTACCCCTTTAAATCCAGCTATTGCCCAACCAATAAATAATATGACAATAATAAATAAGCACCCTAAAAAGTCTTCTGTCTTAGAGCTATCTTCCTTCTTGCTTTTATCGGATATAAGTGAATTTATCATAGATTCATCTAATTTTAATTTCTTCTGTGAATGAGGCTCTACTTCTCGTTCATAAAAGTCCTTAATTCTCTCATATTCCGTATATATTTCATTAATACGCTCTGGATTATTGCTTTTTTTTACATAATAACAAGCACTCTCTAAGCATGCTAAAGATAATCCAAAGGCTCCAGCATACAAGAGTCCTCTTGCCATATATTGATATATACCTGCAATATATTCAGATACTTCTTCTACATCATTTTTATTTTTATAGAACTCTGGGTTTTTATACATTGATTGTATAACCGTATCAATGTAAGGAATAAAATAGTTGTGATAAACAGATAGATTATTAGGCCCCGCATTAACTTCATGCTTCACATATTCCACTAATAATCCGTCCATATCTAGTATTTTATCCAAATAATCTTCCGATACTTCCTCAGCAGTTTGTTCAGTACTTATACTATTTGTATTCACTTTTTCTGAGCTACGTCTATGTTGCTCCCTAACCTTAACAGCTGGTTTCCCTATGATTTCTTCAATTTCATCTGTATCTATTTCTAATTGTCTTATACAGAAAGTATTAGATGCACAAATACCTTTCAAGTCCTGTAGCACTGCATAAATAGCTTCTATACCATCTCTATCTATCTTCTCGATCAATATATTTCTAAATGCAGTAAAAATTTTTCTAGACCCTAACTCAACATCATGAATCGAACTATATTCTACTAACGGAGCCTCTAACTCAAAGATTTCTTCAAAGTGCATTTGTATGTTTTTAAATAAATCTTTACATAATATTCTATCTTTATGTTGTAACTGCTCTAAAATTAGTTCTTCTAAATCAGATACTTTGCATTGAATATCAAGATGATATACACTTAAAAACTCTGTGGCAATATCATTATAATGTCCTCTTCCATAAGTTTCCTTCGATATGTATAACGCTTCCCTCATATACATAGAAGATGGTAGCTCTTTAGTAATATATTGTAAGGATTGACGAATATCACCTTTTAAAGATTCAATCTCTTTATCCATTTGTTTTGCATCTTTTACAGCAGATATACCTGCTACTTCACGAGCTTCATTAATTTCTAGCAATATGGATTCACAATCAATCTCGTTATATGCTTTGTCAAGCGATAAAACTAGATCTGACAGCGAACGGGGAACTTTGCCTTCCATCATAGAATAGATCAGCAAGTTGATCCGTGCCAACGGAGATTGCATTTGAAATGCCTTATGTTCAAATAACTCCACCCTATGCTTAATGCTTTCAAATATATCTAAATCTTCAGAATAAAACCATCTAACTTCCTCATGAAGACGTTTAACTGGGCTCAACAATATATTCTGTTGAGCCTCATAATCTACCCCATCATCATCTTCTTCAAATAGCTTATCTTTACATTTATCTATAATTCTATATTTTTGCTCATAGGGACTCGTTCCTAACAGATAAAATGCATTTTCAGATAGTCTCATGTGATTACCCTTTTTCTATAAAACTACCCTTTTACAATATTGGCCAATAAAGCTGCATCTTCTTCATTAACATCAATCTTTATATCTAACAATTCTTCTATTAGGCGACATACTGTATTTCTATCTCCCTGATCAATGGCCGCAAGCGCTTGTTGCTTAATAGCATAAAAGCGATCCATATTTCTATATTTTTCAGGTTGTTCCAATTGCCATAACAACCATTTAAACACAAAGATAGGGTCGTATTTCTCATTAACATAGTAATTGAAACCTTTAATTTCATTAATGATATTTTCAAATGCAGAGTGTTTAGCAGAAATAACGCTCTCAGCTTGTCCAAAATACGTCTCATACCGATCATGTACATCTTTTGGAATATCCATTGGCACAATGGATTCATGGTAAAACTCTTTTAAAAACTCTAATTGCGCTTTACGAATAGGAACTAAATTATCACGACGAATTCCATTAAGTTTCTTACGAAGGGATAAGAGTTTTTCATATAAATGTTGAATATCTTCACGGTCAAGGTTTTCCACATTCATCGCTTGAGATGCTAGCTCACCTGCACTTTCGAGTTCCTCATGACCCGTCTCAATACTTTCACCTAAGTCTTTGATTTTTTCTAAAATGACTTTACCTTGTTTAGATAGCTCATCTGCTGCATTATCTAAGTCCATTTGTCCTTCTTCACGGGCATAAAAGTTTCTATCGCTGTTGAATACTTCTGAAATACTTGGAATGGAGATTTCAATCTTTACCCCACCAGATTCATCAACAGTATAGTCACAAATAATTTCGGCCCCTACCATGATTTTACCATAATCAAAATCTTGACCAGATACTTTCATGTACCCGATAAAACGATTGTCATCTGCACAATCTTCAATTTCTCCTTCCCATAATTTGAAATTCAAAGAGGCCGCAGATTTTGCTTGTATCGCTTCTGTAGCACGGAATTTTCGTTGTCCCTTACATGGTAATACATCCCCTTCTCTAACAATATAGTCTAAAGTGGATTCTTTACTATTTGTCGTATCTTGCACTTCAATCCCAATCGAATGAGACGCTAGAATATTACCAACCGTTGCCAATGTTTTGGCGATAACAATTTTATTATTTTCTACAGAAATCGTTTTACCTTGCTCGTTATAGACTTCTACTGTGAAAGTATTATTCCCCTTTTTGTTCAATGGAACTACTATGCTCGCTTTGTTAGCTAGCTTAATACTACCAGAAGTCCAACCAGTATCTACAGAAGTAACCTCCAATGTATATCCTTCAATTTCTTTAGATAAATTTACTAAAATTTTAGCTTTATCATCATTTGTTCTAGAAATATATTTAAAGCTCAAGCCCAATGTTTTGTCTGTTTCAATAACTGCTTTATTCGTTTTTCTCGTATTGGTAGAACTTTCCCAATCGATAGATTCCGCATAAATACTCGCTCCTTCAGAAACAGCCGTCATTGGATTTACTTCAATGCTACCTTGAATCGCTAACTCATTCACCACCATATCACGTAGCGGTTTGTAGTTAGTAGGGCCTCCAATAAATACAATTTTATCAAATTCATCTGGTCCAAGACCTGATTTTTCAATCGTTTCTCGAGTAGCTTGAATCGATTGATCCACAAGAGGCTTAATTAATTCATTAAACTGTTCCCGTGTAATAGTGATGTCTAAATAAATATCTTCCCCATCTAAATCTTGTACACCAGTTTCACCTACTATAGTGGCCTCTTCATCTGATGAAAGTTCAATTTTTGCCATTTCAATATAGTAGGAAGCAATCCGTGTTATTTTTTTATATTCTTTCTTACTTTGCCATCCATCAGGTAGTGAATAATTCTCCATAATCCAAGGGTTTACTACATTATTTAATAATAAACGGTCAAAGTCACGCCCTCCACACATAACCATTCCACCATGTGCTAAAAGATTCACTTTTCCCGAAATACTTTCAGCAATGGCTACATCTAATGTGCCTCCACCTAAGTCATAGATTAGGAAGTTTGCATTAGTATTACTCTGCATCATCACACTCATAATCGCAGCCACAGGCTCTTGCATCAGGCTAACATGTGAAAATCCTGCCAGTTTAGCCGCCTCTAGAGTAGCAGCATTCTGCATTTGATTAAATGCCGCTGGCACTGTAATCACTACACCTACTTCATCAGTTTCACGAATTTCTTCTGGTAGATTCTTATATAGTTCGCGAAGAATTTCTGCACTACATTCTTCTGGCGTTAACGTTTCATCGCCTATATTAATCTTTGTACTAGTCCCCATGAATCGTTTAAACAACACAGCACATCTATCTGGGTCTTGGGAATATTTAATATACTCATTTTTACCATAATAACGTTTCCCTCTTTTATCGATATAAATGGCAGAAGGCGTCACATCATTCTGATCTTTTTTGCTTTTCCATACTCGTACATTCTCTCCATCAAAGGTAGAAATTACACTATTTGTCGTTCCTAAATCAATCCCTACATAATATTTCATTTCTCTTTCCCTCCTAGAACAACAATTCCTTTTTTGATAATTGTAGTAGAATCTTTAACCTTTACTACAGGCTCTAACATGACTTCTATCATAAGCTCATCATTTTCAGTAAATTCTTCCATATTGATTGGTTCTATTGGCAAACCTGGATCATATTCACGGCCAGTAAAATCAATCCATTCTAACCCTGCAGTATTCAGTCCTTCGGCAAACATTTTATCAAAACGCGCAATTTGATTGGTCAATCTTTTTAAAAACCGCTCATCAGCTATACGTGGTACTAACGACTTAACAAATGCATTCAAACGATATGCTTCTACAGCCATCGTCACAACACCTTGTTGCATTTCCTCTACTTTTTTCTCCATATAGTTCACCTTCCTATAAAAATTTACATAGTTTGATAACTTATTCAAAACATAGTCGTGTTATATATCTCTCCCTTTCGATAGTATTATAGTTATGGTATTTAAAATTAATTTCATTATACCTTAATAGCTATATGTATTCAACGTAAACTATGCTACAAAATAACCACTACTCATTGAGCAAGGGTTATTATAGAACAAAAAAAGGGCTCTTTATCAAGTTTTGGGGACAGCAATTAATCTGTTCAGTTTCTTTAATATAAGAACTGTATAAAAATGTAAATATAATAAAATACTAGGAAACATAAGTGAGATACAATGGATGTAACTAATTTTAGGCACTACAAAGTAACCCCACTTATGTTTCTTTTTTTGTGGAGAGTCTACTATCATATAATATAGTTAATAGCCTATGCAGCGACAGATACAGATATATCAGGTTTGTTGTAGATACTAGGCAAAATCATCAGTAATCTAGCTCTAAATCGACCGAAATGACGAACACCATAGCTATTCCGTTTCAATACTTTAGTTTTGTTGTTACAACCTTCTGTAAAACCGTTAGAGTATGGTAATAGGAAAGCATTAACTACTTCGTCATGCCAACTTGTAAACGA
>NZ_RQVA01000023.1:0-16830 GCF_003992255.1 Veillonella sp. CHU110
GAATAGCACTAGCTATTTAGATAGCTAGTGCTAAGAACTTTTTATATGAGCAGCCCCCACATTTGACAAAGAGCCTAGAAAAAGGGCCCCGAAGGACCCTTTTATTATTTACGAACCATAGCTCGCAATTCTTGCATTTGTTCTTGCAATGCAGCAATATCTTGTCGTAGATTATTATTTTCTTGTGTCAATACTGTAATTTCACGTCCGTAAGCTTCTTTCATAGCCACCATTTCATCATGCAATACTAACACAGAGGAAATAGGACCATTACGATAGCGTTCTGGTACCGCTTTTTTCTCTGGGCTATTGCCAAATTTAAAAGTAGCCCCACCGTTAATCATAGTAGCTCCTCGCACCATGGATACACCGGCATGGAACATAGTTGACTCTTTTGTGTAATGGGCAATACCAAGAGCCAATGCATTGGCATTTTTATAATGTCCAATACCAGCCATAAATTGTGTTGGTTCTAGTGGATCGTATTGGATTGGTTTTAATGCTGCTAAGGCTGCACCTAATGCATCGCCTTCACGACTCTCTTTGCGTAACTCTTGTAGATCATTACCAATAATCCCTATTTGTCGTTCCAGCTCTTCATAATGATGCGTATTTTCTTTAGTTCCACCTTCTAAAGCTTTTCGGAAATCATCTTCTGTTTTATTTTCATTACCTTTAATTTCTTTCCAGTACTCGTAAGCAGATTTGCCGGTGTCTCCTTTAGGGCCTGCTACACCAGCATCGCCTTTGTCTCCTTTAGGTCCTGTTGCTCCAGGTTTACCTTCTGGACCTGGTACTGGTGTTGGCGGTGGAGTCGTCAATACAGTCGTACCAGCTTCACCACGAGGACCTGCTGGGCCTTCTGCTCCAGTTTCACCTTTATCTCCTTTAGGTCCTACTGCACCTGGATCACCTTTCGGACCTTGTTGACCAGCTTCTCCACGTTCACCTTTTAGAGATGCTAGGTATTCTTCTTTGGTTTTCTCTCCATTACCTGGCATTTCTTTCCATACTTCGTAGGCAGATTTTCCATCTGTACCATTCTCACCTTTTGGTCCTACCGCACCAGTTTCGCCACGTTCACCTTTTAGAGATGCTAAGTACTCTTCTTTTGTTTTCTCTCCGTTACCTGGCATTTCTTTCCATACTTCGTAGGCAGACTTACCATCTGTACCATTCTCACCTTTAGGTCCTACCGCGCCAGTTTCTCCACGTTCACCTTTTAGAGATGCCAGATACTCTTCTTTCGTTTTCTCTCCATTACCTGGGATTTCTTTCCATACTTCGTAGGCAGACTTGCCATCTGTACCATTCTCACCTTGCGGTCCCTGTGGTCCTGCTGCACCATCTTTACCATTGGCTCCTGTAATGGCTTTGATAAAGTCATCTTGCGTTTTATTTTCATTGCCTGGCATTTTACTCCACACTTCGAAAGCAGATTTTCCGTCAGCCCCAGTATCGCCTTTGGCTCCAGTTTCACCTTTCTCACCTTGGTCACCTTTAGCACCCGGATCACCCTTATCACCTTTGAAGTCAGGATCACCTTTCAACTCATCCTTATTCAAGCTGAATGTGTATGTTTTACCATATTCTCCTTCATCTTTTTCAGTGATTTTAATGCCTTTTTCAGCTTTTAATACATCCTTCAAAGAAGCTGCTGTCAATACAGGGCTTGTAGTAGATGTAGCACCATCGCCTTTACCACCGGTAGTTAAAGTTAATTGGCCTCTATCGTTTCCACCTAAGGTAATATTCATAGTAGGATGAGCAAAATTAACACCTGTAAAGGTTGGCGTGTTAAGCATGCCAATTCGCAAGATAGAGTCTGTTGGGTCCTTGTAGGTAATCAAGTTGTCAGAACTATATAACGTTGGCGCTGCATACTCACTTTTACCATCAGGAGCTTTTGCACCTGCTTGTGGCGCCACTCCATACACAGTGTTTGCCTTACCTTGAATCTTAATTTCTTTATCCCCTGGCGTATACACACGTGTATCCGGAGTAGCATCAGACACGCTACCATCTGCCTTAAACGGCACATCATTACCTGCCAAGATTGTATTGCGTTTTTCTAAAGCTTTTAGCTGTGCTACGTTGACAGCGTCCGTATCTTCTCCACCAGCTGCTACATTAATAATTTGACGGGTTTTACGATAACCAGAACGACCATTCCCTACAGATACAGCTGAGTCAGTCGCTTTCCATATGCTTCTTTCTAAACTTGGCACTGCTGCTTCTGCTGCAGCATCGGCAAAATGAGATCCATGTAAAGATGGATCATAGCCACGATTAGACGTAGAATTTGCATCCCGATCTGCATAAGAGCCTGTGCCTAAAGCAACACCATTTCTAACTACTGTTTTGGAGTCCATCCCAATACTGATTCCAGCATATGCTTGATTGCCGCTTTCTCCAACTTTACTATTATGACCAATAGCGATAGATCCATTTCCATGGGTCTCTGTGTGAGCCCCTACGGCAATAGATCCAAATTGATACGCATGTGCACTATATCCCACACTAACTGACTGACTTTCATCTGAGTTTGCTGAATCACCAAGCGCAGTAGCTCCTAATGCACTAGCTCCAATTGTAGCCGCGCGACCTACTGCTACACTATTCTTACTTTCAGCTCGAGCCGAACCACCGATAGCCAGCGCAGAATCCCCTGCTTTTGCACCTTGACCTACAGCTGTACTATTTTCACCTAATGTACTTGTACCTTCCCCAATATTGACACTCCTCGTACCAGTCTTATCAATTCCAATACCAATAGCTACTGTATTTTTTGAGTTTTGACCAATTTGTACATTACGCCCAATAGCAATGGCGTTTTCACTTTCCGATTTTGCTCTTGGGCCAATGGCAATCGCCCCCTCTTTTGTGGCAGTATTATTCAGTTCATTGCTATCTACACCAAGGTCACGGCTTTTAATAGAGATATATCGTGGTTTTTCTCGTTCTAAGCGATTACGAAGCACCCGTAGTTGTCCTACTGTGGCAGCATCTGTATCTTCATACCCTGCTGCTACATTCGTAATTTGACGAGTATGTTGTTTTCCATCTTTTATACCGCCTACAGACACCGCCCCATCTGTAGCATTCCAAGCACTACTTATAGCATCATTACCCGCTTTATTAGCTTCTTCTATCGCTGCTGCATAAGCCTTCTCTGCATCGACCAGATCTTGATCTACTTTAGCTTTTTGCGCATTCGCAGTTGCTATAACTGCAGCATCTTTACTTGCTTCCGCTCTTTTAACATCTTCTTCTGCTTGTAGTACTTTATAATTAGCTTGACGAATTTTTTCATATAAGGCTTCAAGCTTTGGATTATCCGCCCCAGCTTCACCAACTTTATAATGTGTATTACTCATTGGATTATAGCCAATATAACTAGCCGTTTTCCCTGATCTATCTGCAATGGAGTTAGCCCCTATAGCGACAGCTCCATCTACTGTAGCTTTAGTTTCTTTACCGATAGCTATACTATTAGTCCCTGTACTTTCACTTTGAAGGCCTATGGCTACCGTAGATTCTCCAGTCCCTTTTGACTCTTTACCTATTGCCAAACTATTGGTTCCCACACTTTCACTCTGTGTACCTATAGCTATAGTAGATGCTCCAGTTGCTTTTGATCCTTTTCCTATGGCCGCAGTAGATTCTCCAGTTGCCTTAGCTTCCTTTCCAAAGGCCAAACTATTCGTTCCTATACTTTCACTTTGTGGGCCTATGGCTACGGAAGATTCTCCGTTAGCTTTCGCTTCTTTACCAAACGCTAAACTATTAGGTCCTACACTTTTACTTTGTGTACCTATGGCTACGGAAGATTCTCCATTTGCTTTAGCTTCTTTTCCTAAGGACAAACTATTAATCCCTATACTTTCACTTTGATCTCCAATCGCTACAGACGATTCTCCGCTAGCTTTAGATTCTTTACCGATGGCAACAGCGTGATTCGCTTCCACCTTAGAAGCATCTCCTATTGCGATGGCAGACGTTCCATTAACTGATGCTGTACTTACGATAGCTACAGATTTTTCTCCTGTAACTTGTCCACTTTCTACAAAATGGGAATCTCCCTCTGCATAACCTACTGCATGACTTCCCAACACTAACATACTTGCCACATACACTGCTACTTTTTGTTTCTTCATGTTGTTCCTCTCATCTTCCGATCTAGTCATCTTGCTCGACTAGGTCTAGTCTTTCATAACTTGAAACACATATAATTTTAGTATATTATAGACCATTTTTGTGGACTATTCAAATTGAATTTTTTTAATTATATTCATGTTGTATAATATGTTCAATTAAGCACTTGTAAAATTTAACATCAATATATAATTTAGCATATTCGCTGAAAGTCTCCCTCATTTTCAGACAAATCAATAGACACCTACCATGCATACAATACTACGAAGACTAACACACCCCCCGCCTTTCACAATGTTGTGAAAGGCGAGAGCTAGTTATTTCAGTATAAAATTATTTACGACCCATAGATTTACGTACTTAAATTTACACTTACTTTAGTTAGGGATAGCAAGCATATAATCCTTCCTATGTTCATATACATGTGATGCTGTATCTGAAATAGGACTAACGTATATGCTCACATCCCCACATTATTAATGCTAATCTTATCTTATTTACTTACAATAACTCAAATACAATTTTCTCATTATTTTTCACTTAATCGTTTGAATAACTCAGTAATTTGTTCTTGTTGCTTTTCATTTAACTCTTTCAATAGTTCTACCTGTTTTTCTAACCCTTTTATCGTTTTCAACTGTTCCTTTTGTACTCTAGTCTGAACTTCTAAGGCAGACACTTTATCTTGTAATGTGTAAGATGCACTGATAGGTCCTTGACGGAATGTGTCTCTTACAGCAGTTTCATCCGCTCTATCTCCAAACTTCCAAGTCACACTCGCATTCACCATCGTTTCATCCCCATGTCCATTTAGAGAAGCCCCCATGTGGAACATAGTAGATTCATTTTTAAAATGATTCATACCAAGTGCCACGGCACTAGATCCTTTATAATATCCTAGGCCTGCGGAAATTTGAGTTGGCTCTAATGGATCGTACTGAATGGTCTGTAATCCTGCTAAGGCTGCTGCTTGTGCACCCATACGATTCATACGGTTATTCACATTTATCACGGCATTAGATACACCTTTCAGCTGAGATACGTTAACCGCATCTGTATCAAGGACACCTGGTGCTACATTCGTCATCACTTGGCCACCTGCAGAGATGCCAGATTTCATCACTGGATTTCCATTCGCATCTACCATTGGTTTTCCTGTGTTAGGATCCACTGCGATAGTTGGGGAGCCGAAGGATACTACTTTCGTAGTATCTACTACTTCTCTACCATCTTTATCAAGAACAGGGTTACCATTCGCATCTCTTACTTTAGCTGTTTCAGGCGTTACCACCAATCCATCTGGAGTAAAGGCAGTAGATTGTGCCGGTTTCACAGGTTCAGGTTTTACATCAGCTTTTGGTTTGCCATTTTCTAAGTTATCAGCTTTATAGTATTTGCCGTCCACTAAAACTAACGGATTACCATTTTCATCCTTAGGTGTTGGTGTGTTGAAAGTCAATCCTGTACCAGTCAATCTAGATGTAGGACCTTCTTGGATTCTATCATTAGATACTGGATCTAATGGTTTAGCTTCTGTAGCTGGTTGACCATTAGTCACCAATTTACCAGTAGTATCTTTGATTGTACCTGCTGGATATGGTTTTCCATCAATGATTACTGTACCTTCTGCATACACTTTACCATCTCGTACAACAGCTGTTTCTGGATAGTATTTACCGTCCACAACTTTCAATGGGTTGCCAGCTTTATCAGTTTTACTTTCAAAGTTAGCGCTGTTCAATTTATCTAAGTCTTTAGCTAATTGAACGGACAATTTACCATCTGTGTTGAATACGCCGATGTTGCCTGTAGTTGTCGCATCTTTCGCTACTGGTTTACCAGTATCTTCACGGTTACCACCAGTCAATTGTACAGTAGAGTTCAATGGTTTGCTGATGGATTCGCCGTCATCACCTTGGAAACGAAGTCCGTCGTCCATAGTCGCAACGTCACGAAGTTTACCATCTGTGCCTTTGTATTGGATACGATCCATCGTTGGTGCATCTGCTATTGGAGACTTACCATCTTTTGGTGTCACCACAGTTGTACCATTTTCAGTTTTCACATCCACATCTGCTGGAGCATACCATTTACCGTCATTGGCACGAACTGCATCTTTTGGTGTGTTATCCAAATCAGCTGGTGCTTTTGCTGTAGAAATATCTACTTGAGAAGCATCTTTACCAGCATCTTTCAATGTTAAAGTACCTTTACCATCTTTAGCTGTAGCAGATACGCCATCGTTACCTTTAGCGTCTTTCACAGTCATAGCGCCATCTTTACTTGGAATTACATCCGCTGGTGAAACTGGTTTAGCAGTCTCTTTTAGTTGTTTTGTCACTGGATCAATGTCGGACTCCTTGTAGTAATCGTCGCCCACTTTCACAAGGTTGTTACCATTTTTATCAGTCACTGTGCCACCAGTTGTGACAGAGTCAATTTTTAGATTTCTATTTACATCTACTTTGATAAAAGTAGTTTCTTCCTTAATACCATCTTCATTAACTCCATCTACAGTTACCATAGATACATTCGTGTTGGCGCCATCTACGAATTTCACATGATCATTAGGATTTACTTTATCATAATTTTTTCTTTCTTTACTAAAATCCTTATCCGTCTCTCCAAGACCTATATTCCACCCCGATGCTTGAATCGCATTAGCAACGGTATTGCCAGTTACAACCCCCGAACCAGTATTAGTAATTGTATCCTCCTTAGGATTAACACTTAATGGAGTGCCTACTAAATTACTATTTTCATCTTTGCTAATACCTGTGACTTTATCATCTTTATCTAGCTTATAGAAACGCTTTCCAACTCTTAGTGCTTTAATTTTCTTACCATCTGGACGAGTGATCGTGACTTTATTCGTAACTTCCCCTTCTTTGATACCTACTGTAATTTCACGAGTACCGTCAGCCAATGTGTTGCCAGTAATTTCAATACCGTTACCGCCTTTGAAATCTACTACATTCGCATTTTTCACCACGTCTTTGTAGCCATTGCCATCTTTCGCAGATACAACCCAACCCATATTTTGTAGGTCACCTACTGTAGCAGCTGCATTTTTGTTGACAGGCGCATCAGCTGTGCCATTCAAGTCTACCAAATGAGCATCCTCAGTTTTCGGTTTTGTATCTGGTGCTGCACCTGGTTTCGTTGCTGTGCCTTCTGGAGTTGTTGTAACTACATTTGTATTCAACGTAGAACCTACACCTGTAATTTGTGTCGGCTTGCCATCTTTCGCTGTGATATTCAATGCAGAAGATGGTTGTGCATCGGTAACATTGTTCGTAGCCGGTTTCGCCGCTTCTGCTTTCATGGTTACAGGGCTTACTGGTTTCACTACTACATCTGCAGGAATCGTCACTGGTGTTGTATTTTCTTTAGGAGCACCGTTCACCACATCAGCTGGTTTGTAATAGTTGTCGCCCACTTTCGTGTACGTATTACCTTTGCCATCTGTATAGGTATTTGGATTACCTACATTCAATGTACCTGTATCCACATTGGTGAAAGTCACATTATCCTTCGTAGCGTATGTAATTTTACCATTTGCATCCTGTTTCACGGTCAAGTTATTGCCTGCTACCATTTCTACAGTATTGCTTGGTTTAATTAACTCCCCATCATCCTTAGTTCCAACAAGTTTTTCTCCACCGTCAGCAGATGTTTTCAAGTTAAAGCCAGCGTTGTTAATAGCATCCGCTACGTTTTGTACAGTAGCTATTTTATTCAAGCCTGCATCATCATGAGCTTTTTGAGCCTCATTCACTGGTGTTTGTTTAGCTGCTACTTCTGCTTTTTTATCATCCACGGCTTTTTGCAATGCAGGATCCTTTGGATTTTCTGCCAATGCAGTTTCCGCTGTTTTTAATGCATCTTTCGCTGTGGCTAATTCTTTCACTGCTGCATCTAAGGCATCTTTCAATGTCTTAGCATTTTCTGGAGTTGTTGGGCCTGCTACGGAACCATTCCTGTTAGGTGTAATTTCACCTGTGGTTACTTTCACACCATCTTCGTCCACAGTCACAGAACCATTCGATGGTTTAACGTTGAAAGTCACATCACTTGTGGTGTTACCTTCACGAGTTGTCACTACCGCTGTTGTGCCAAGGCCGTTGATGAAGTTCACTGTATCATATGGTTTCACAAAGTCACGAGATTCCCCATTATTTTGTAAGTTCCAACCTGCGCTCAATACGTCACCTACTGTAGCTGCGTTGTTCGCCGCAAAGTTAGGGTTTCTTACATATTTCTTAGGATCCGTTGTGACATTGCCATTTTCGTCAATGAAGTCACCTTCTTCATTCGTCATGAATGGAGACATCATCGCCGCTACCACTGTATGAGACAATGGCGCTTTCGCATTACCAGTATTCGTAGTGGAATTTGGTTCTGTCACCTCTGTTCCATCTGGATGGAAGGCTTTTTGTTTCTTGTCATCTACGTTAGGCAAGTTGCTCTTCACATTTTGCAATGTTGTCGGCGTTGTAGTGCCATTAGGACCATTCACCGCAGTCACAACATTCTTAGGATCGATAGTTGTATCACCAGTACCTTTACCATCTGGAGTTGTATGGTATGTTACATTACCTGCATCATCTTTCACTGGATATACTTTCGTACCATCCTTCGTAGTGAAGCTTGTTGGCATGGTCGCATTGTTCGTAGATACTTGGTCATCTACTTTTACAGTGATCGTCCGAACACCGTTAGCATCTGTTTTACCAGAGACGATAGCAGTACCTTTACCTACAAATTTCACTTCGTTCGCATTTCGTACTTGCTCTGTGTAATCCTTAACAGTCGCTGTGCCGTCATCATTCGTAACCTTGTCGGAAGATACAATCCACCCCATATTACGTAAGTCACCTACTGTAGCAGCTGTGTTATCGCTTACTTTAGGTGCATCTCCATTAGTTGGTTTGGATAAGTCAATTAAGCCTGTGTTAGCAATTGTTGTGCCTTCTACTGGTTTTCCATCAACTTTGTCACCATATTTGTGTAAGCCAGATGTAATATTTCCTAATTGTGTAGGATCTGTCGTTTGTTTATTTGGTGCATCCGCTATATTCTTTACATTTGGGTTCACCAATTTGGAGCTCAATGGGTTTGTAGATGTATCTACTGGGTTAATCACATTCCCCTTACTGTCGATAGGTTCCCCATTGTTATTCACTTTTGTGCTTGGGTTACCTTGCTCATCGATTGGTTGACCTTTGTCATTAACTTTGTAGTATTTGTCTCCAATTTTGGATACTGGTGTTCCATCTGCTGTTGTGTAAGTTACAGGCAAGCCTGTTACGTTGTATGTTACAGTGCTTGTCGTACCATCATCAGATGTAGACACAACTGCTGTTGTATTGCCACCGTTCACAAAGTTTACTGTGTCGAATGGTTTCACGAAGTCTTTTGCTACGCCATTACCTTGTAAGTTCCAACCAGCATTCAATACATCAGATACTGTGGCTGCATTGTTGCCAATGTACTTCGGATTAGCTTGTCCATCTTTTGTCTTTGGATTTGCTAATTCTGCAGCTTCTTCTGCTGTTAATGGAGCTTTGTTGATATTTTCTACATCGCCTGTTTTTTCTGTACCATCAGGATTTGTAATTGTTTTGGAGCCATCATTTACATTTGGAATGTTGTTCTTCACATTTTTCAATGTAGTCGGACTAGTTGTACCTTCTGCTCCATTGATAGATGTAACCACATCACCTTTTGGAACTTCTGCACCAGATCCATCTGGATTTTCAAAGAATTTAACTGTCTTAGTTCCATCTCCATTATCTACTTCTTGAGGATATACTTTAGTACCATCTGCTTTTGTGTAATTCACAGGAGTTACAGTTTTGTTAATACCTGCTTGATTATCTACTTTTACCGTGATAGTACGAACATTACCCTCTGTTTTACCAGATACAATAGCACTTCCTTCGCCGACAAATCGTACTTCATTCGCATTTTTCACAGCTTCTGAATACTCATCAGCAGTACCTGCACCATTGGCCCCTGTAGTTTTATCAGAAGATACAATCCAACCCATATTACGGATATCTCCGACTGTTGCCACTGTATTATCCGTTACATTTTTATTCGTTAAATCTCGCAAACTATTTTTAGCTGGTTCTTTACCATTCACTGGATCAGCTTTGTAATTCTCCAACTTGCTTGTCACATTATCCAAGGTAGTAGGACTTGTTGTGCCAGTTTTATTAGCTTCAGGTGCTGAGTTCACTAAGGATGTTTTTACAGGATTATTAGTTGTATTAATCGGATCGATGACATTACCCGCATCATCTACTGGTTTTCCATCTTTATTAACCTTTGTACTTGGATTGCCTTTAGCATCTAATGGTTGACCTTTATCATTAACTTTGTAGAATTTATCTCCAATTTTAGATACTGGATTACCATCTTTATCAGTATAGGTAATCGGTAAGCCTGTGACATTATATGTTACATTACTTGTTTTACCATCTACAGTGGATGCAACAGCTGTCGTATTCACACCGTTTACAAAGTTCACCGTATCATATGGTTTTACAAAATCTACTTCTGAACCATTACCTTGTAAATTCCAACCTGCGTTCAACACATCACCAACAGTAGCTGCATTTGCTGGATTTACTTGGTTAGCAGACGTGCCCAATGTTGGAGCTGCTTGTGATTTAGTAGCATTACTTGGGCTTGTCGCTGTGTTCGGAGCATCGCTATTTTTCGTATCAGGCAGATTAGATTTCACATTCGTAATATTGACTGGGTTTGTACCATCTTTGTCAGATACTTTGATATTACCATCGTCTGTTTTCGATAATTTTGGTCCTTGATCTCCACCTACTTGAATAGTGTTGAAAGAAGGATTCTCTACCGTAGCAAATGTGATTTTACCGCTAGCATCATGTTTTACATCCAGGTTTTTACCAGCGATCATTTCTATAGTGCTACCTGCTTTGATAAGTTCTCCAGTTTCACCAATACCACTGCCTGCATTTCTTGTACCACCATCAGCACTCGCTTTCAATGTGAAAGCAGCATTATTCACAGCCTTAGCAACTGTATCTACAGTAGCAATTTTTCCTACGTCAGCAGTTGGTACTTCCACAGTACCTTTTTTATCGCCTTGTTCAACAGCATTCACAGTACCTGTATTAACGGTAAGACCATCATTACCTGCAGTAATTGTTTTATTATCTGTTTTAACTTTTAAACCGTCGTTAGTTACTTCTAAGGATTTATCAGCTGTATTGACGGTTAAACCAGCATCTGTTGTTTTTAATGACTTATCTCCTGGGTTAACCTTAACACCATCTGTTCCTACGGTTAAAGATTTATCAGCCGGCTTCATTTGAACTTTCTTCGTAGTGTCGTCTTTTTCTAAACCATTGCCAAGGTTAATGCTATATTTCACAGTAGATGTTTTCGTATCTGTATTAGTTACACTTACTGTTGTGCCATCACCATCTACAAAGTTCACTGTATCATATGGTTTTACAAAATCTACAGCTGTACTATTACCTTGCAAGTTCCAACCAGCTTGCAATACATCTCCCACTGTAGCTGCATTATTTAGATTTACATAGTTTGGAGCAGCTGCATCTGTGCTGTTAATAGGCGCATGTTTTGTAGTAGGTGCATCTGTACCTGTTTTAGCACCATCTAAGTTGCTGCCTACATTAGTAATTGGGTTACCACCATTATTTAAACCATCTTTTGTTAAAGATACTGGTTGTTTGCCATTAGTAACAGGTGTGATTGTTACACCATCACTATTGATTACAGTTTTATCACCAGCTTGGTTTTTAAATTCAGCGCTTGTTAAACCAGTTAATTCTTTTTGTAAGGAATAGATAAAGTTTTTACCATCTTGTTTAACAGCTAAATTATCACCAGCTTTGAAAGTTACTGTATTACCTGCTTTGATTAACTCTGTAGCAGCGCCAGACACAGTACCAGAGCCATCTTTATCTACTGTCGCTTTCCAACCCATTTCTGTTAAGGTATTCACCAATTGGTCAGCAGTCACCAATTTGCCATTTGTCGTATTCGCTGTTGGCACGCCATCAGCACCTGTTGTAAGAGTCGCTGTTTTTGGTTTTAATGTGATCGTGTCTTCTGCTGCACTAACTTCTAGTAAAGTACCATCACTTGATTTAACAGTGAAAGCGATTCCACCTTCTTTATTTAACTCTTGTTTCTTTGTTTCAGTAGCGATATCAGTACCAGTTTGTCCTTTTAACTGAATTGTATTATTCGCCAGTTTATGGAATTGACTACCATTGATAGCATCTGTAGATGTGCTAGAAATTTCTCCAGCTTTTACATTTGTAATTTTTACTGGATCCGTACCATTAGGGCCAGATACTTTTAGATCTCCCACATCAGATTTACTTAATTTAGGACCTTGATCTCCACCTACTTGTACAGTATTGAAAGATACGTCATCTCTAGTAGCAAAAGTAAATTTACTACCTGCTTGTGTAATCTTAATATTTTTATCTGCTTCAAAAGTAACTTTGTCGCCTGCTTTCACAGATTGATCCTTAGCTTCTGCCCCTAATTCGCCTGCTGTTGTTTTGGCAGAGGTAGCAATCCAAGCCGCACTATTCACAGCATTTACCACAGAATCTACAGTAGCAATTTTACCTTTGTCACCATCTTTTACTTTCACAGTCCCCGGGTTAGCACCAGTAGTAACAGATTCAATTTCGCCAGTATTTACTTTTAAACCATTTTCATCAGTAGTTAACGTTTTATCTCCAGCTTTGACCTTTAAGCCAGCATCCGTTACTTCTAAGGATTTATCAGCTGTATTGACGGTTAAACCAGCCTCTGTTGTTTTTAATGACTTATCTCCTGGGTTAACCTTAACTCCATCTGTTCCTACTGTTAAAGATTTGTCAGCTGCGCTCACAGTGATTTTGTTGGTCGAATCATCTTTTTTTAAGCCATCACCAAGGTTTACGCTGTATTTTACAGTAGATGTTTTACCATCTGCACTTTCCACAGTAGCTGCTGTGCCATCTCCATTGACAAAGTTGACTGTATCATAAGGTTTTACAAAATCTACAGCTGTGTTATTACCTTGTAGATTCCAACCTGCATTCAATACGTCAGATACAGTGGCTGCATTCGTCGGATTGACTTGATTCGCAGCATTTCCTAATGTTGGCGCCGCTTGAGATGTAGTGGCATTACTTGCTCCTGTAGTAGCATCGTTATTTTTAGTGATCGGCAAATTACCTGCCACATTAGAAATCGCATTACCACCATTATTCAAACCTGTCGTAGTTAACGAAACAGATTGTTTCCCCACAGTTACTGGAGTGACTGTCACCCCAGCACCATTAATATCAGTCGTATCGCCTGCATCATTTTTAAACTGAGCGCTTTTTAATCCCGTCAATTCTGGATTCAAAGAATACGTAAATTTAGATGTTACACGTGTTCCGGTTTGACGGTCTGGGTTATCTGGATCTTCATACACGGGTCTAGATGCATCTTCTTGATGTAATACCAAATTATCGCCTACACGAATTTTCACTTCATCATTAAGGCGAATCTTATCGACATTGCCTGTAGCTGTTCCTAGGTTTTCTCGTGTCGTTGCTTTACCATTAGCAGAATGCACTTCAGTGCCCGCTATAGCAGTAGCCCCATTTAATTTCAATACGCCAGAGCTAGTTTTATCTTTTTCAGCTTCTACAGCCCAACCACTGGACATACGCTTTGTAACAGAATTCAACTGAGAACCATTGATAGCATCTGTAGAATCATCGGCAAT
The DNA here is from genome assembly GCF_003992255.1 of Veillonella sp. CHU110. NCBI lineage: Bacteria > Bacillati > Bacillota > Negativicutes > Veillonellales > Veillonellaceae > Veillonella > Veillonella sp. CHU110. The sequence continues at coordinate 13,946 of NZ_RQVA01000023.1, forward strand.
TCGGCCAGCTGCTACATTTTTCAATTGTCGCTCTGCCCCTGGTGAACCAAAAGACACTACGTCACCTTCAGAAGTATTCGTGCCACCTGCCCAATAGAATGTATAAGCTACTTTTTTACTATCAAAGGGTACAATTTTACCTTCATTATCATAAGAAATATCTGTTTGACGAGTACCAATGGAATTCATATCAGCTCTAGAACCAGTCCCGATAGCTACCCCATTTTGTAACTCAGAAATAGCGCCTGTACCTAAAGCTACACCACCTAATTTTGTCACACGAGCACCTGTACCAATCGCCGTTCCTAAATCTCCAGTAGATAAGGAATGTACCCCCATAGAAATAGATCCATGACCATTTTTATTTGTTGTTGAGGAATAATCTAATGTAGTTGTATTTAAGGTGCCTCCATTTGTTAACTCTCCATAAGCTTGTTGGATAGTACCACTAGTGTTCTCCATTTCTACCGAACGGATGGTTCGTTCAATTTGTTCTCCACCAATGGTCTCTGTTTTTTTAGTGGATTTGATAATCGTATGGCCTTGTGCATCTTTTTTCTCTTTTTGATAGTTCACAGTTTGTGCAGCTACCTTAGTAATTTCGGAACCACCGATCATAATAGAGGAATCACCTTGTGCCTGTGTTCCTAAGCCCATAGCAATAGCACCTTGCTCACCAGAAGCAACAGCACCTTGACCTACCGCAATATCTGCCACTTTTTTAGCTTTTGCCAATTGACCTACGGCTACAGAAGCTTCAACTGCTTGGGACTCATCACCAACAGCAACGGCAGAACCTTTTGATACTGATTTATTACCCACAGCAACAGCATTTACATCTGCTTGAGAGCTATAACCAAAAGCTACTGCAGACTCCTTTGCTCGTGCAGCTGTACCAGCCGCTACTGCATAATTACCTCGTGCTTCCGATCCCATACCGATGGCTACTGCCGCCTCCGCATTCGCCACTACGGATGCACCAGAACCGATCGCTGTAGCACCGAAGGCACCTTTTCGAACGATAGCGTTCGTACCGATGGCTACACCTAATGGTGTGGTAGAATGAGCCTGCATACCAATTACGGTAGAGCCGTCTTGACCATAGCTAGCACGCCAAGATCTATCTAATCCTACACCTACAAGCTCTTTATATTTATTGGTAATCGTAATAGGTTGTCCATTTTTTCCAGTCCCTGGAGTTACCTCAGCATTATAATCATTGACGCCTTTAGCCTCTCCACTATCAGGATTTTTGGCTTTAAAATATTTCTTTTGGTCATAGGCTTGAATATCATTACCACCGATAACGATAGAACCCATACCGGCTACAGATTGCGCACCAATGGCTACTGATTGGTCACCAATGGCACGGGTGTTACGGCCTAAGGCTGTACCTTCATTAATATCTACGCCTTGAAACGAAAAGAACCCTTCTGACTGGGCCTTTCCTGTTTTTTTGAAATAATCCAATTTACTGGTAGTCCCACCAAAAGCTTTCACCAATACGGTTGTATTATCATCTGCATCTGTACCAACGCCAAGAGGGGTTCCATCATCCCCTACGGAGCGATACCCTACCCCTGCACCAGCACCAAGCGCAACTGAATTGTTAACGGCAGTATTATTCTTATTAAGTCCTGTATAGGCATTCGTACCAATAGCCACACTACCGTCATCACCCCGTTTTTCCGTACTAGCATCATCATTTTCATGACCATTTCTATTACTTCCCGCAGTGGCTTTAAAGCCAATGGCAACACTACGTCCTCCACCTTGGTCGCGGCTTTTTGCATCCTTACCAATGATGATATCTCCCACTTGTTTGGCAGTTGCTGAGTTACCAATTGCTATTGTATCAGCTGCTTTTGCATATGCTTGCGCTCCCAAGGCTAAGACTCCTTCTTGTTCTGCCTTCGCTAAGTTACCGATAGCAATTGTATTTTTAGCAGTAGCTCTAGCCTCATATCCTAAAGCTGTAGCTCCTTCTTGATTCGCAAAAGCTTTTCCACCGACCGCTGTGGTGAACTTATTCGTTGATGTTGTACTACTACCCAAGGCAACACTGAATTCATTCGATGCATTTGCAGCATTACCGATAGCAATGGAATTCTCACCACTTGCTTGACTTCTGGAGCCTACTGCCACTGCTTGCTTATTATTTGCTTTAGTCTCCAACCCAATAGCAACTGACCAGTTACCACTAGATTTAGATCCAAAACCTAAGGCAATTGCGCTGTCTTCTGTAGATTTTGCTCCTTTACCTATGGCCACACCATTGTTCTTCTCAGCTTTTGTTTCTTGTCCCAAGGCTACAGCACCAGAAGCACTAGCTGTAGCCGTTTTCCCCAAGGCCACAGCACCAGATCCCACTGCAGTCGATTGCTCTCCAAAAGCAACACTCTCATTTCCCCCTGTGCCTGCCTGATTTATAGTCGCACTGACTGTACTTGTCATCACTGAGCTCACCGCCATAGCCATAGCAGCAGAGCTAATGACAATAGCTTTCGCCTTATTGCGACCTACTCGTTTTGCTAGTTCTGATACAACAATATAACAACCTTTTGTTTTGCTCCAAACAACTTTATAAATATGATTCAATGACATATAGCCACTCTCCTTTATTAAAACTATCAATACCAGAGTAAATAATAGATACCATTTTTGTATACAAACCTTTATAAAAAAACGACTATAACTCGATCTGTGATGAAGCTATAGTCGGTTAATACATAGGTTTACTTATATTTATAAAGGTCTTGCATTTCTTACTTTATCTATATTTAATTTTTATTTCCTTATTATATATTCTACTTTTGGTTTTTTCAATAAATTTTAACTTGATATTCAAAATTGGCATAAATACATATTTAAACAATGTATACAAT
>NZ_RQVA01000024.1:0-13266 GCF_003992255.1 Veillonella sp. CHU110
GCCTACTTTTTTGCATAAAAAAATATACCTTGGGGGGATGGCTTTTGCTGTCCCCCCAAGATATATTATAGAGCCAAATTAAAACAAATTTTATTACAGCCCTTTTTGATTTCTGTAGGTATAGTGTGAAAATAAAGGATATATGGTATACTAGAGAAGAATATACATCAAGAGATAAGAAAGGGATACTATATGAAAGAAGATATACGAATTTTATTCATCAGAATGAGTTCGTTAGGTGATATCATTCATACACTACCAACTTTATATGCCATCCGAAAGCAATACCCAAACGCACATATTGCATGGGCAGTTCATGAGCGCTTTAAGGATATTATCCCTGGTGAACCATGGGTAAATGAAGTCATTCTGATTGATAAAACGCGATTAAAAAGAATCCCTTATCTGATAGAATTGTGGGGAATATTACATAAGAAAAAATTTGATATTTCATTAGACTTACAATCTTGGGCAAAAAGTGCAGCAGTAGCACTTGTGAGCGGTGCTAAGAAAAAATATTCTTACTGGGAACAACGAGAAGGCAGTTGGCTAGTCAATACGCCATTGGTGGGACAGCATAAACGAGATCATCTCGTAGAAGGCTATTTAGACACGGCACGAGCTTTAGGCTGTGATGTAGACGAAGTGATATTTCCATTACCTACATCTGAGGAGGCAAAAGAGCAAGTCATTGATAAGTTACAGAGTCTTGGAATCTCTATAGATCGACCATATATTGCCATAGCGCCAGGTGCCAGATGGATTGCCAAAGAATGGCCTATACCTAAATTCATAGAGTTGTGTAAGGAGCTAACAGCATTAGGAGAAAAAATAGTGCTGGTAGGTGCAGCAGATGACACATCTAAAGGAGAAGCAATCGTGGCCGGTGTGGATAGTAGTGGCGTAGTTAGTTTAATTGGACAGACGAATGTACTTGAGCTAATAGAGGTTATTCGTCATAGTGCACTTTATATTAGTGCTGATACAGGACCATTACACATCGCTAGTGCCTTGAAAAAGTCTTTGATCGCATTGTTTGGAACCACATGTGCAGAGCGAACCGGACCATATGGAAATGAATATGCTCGCATTATTAAATCTCCTACCTATCAAGCTACGTTGGATAATCCATTAGTAGAGGATATGGAGTGTATGGATCAAATTTCTGTAGAGACTGTGTTACAACATGTGAAGGAAATGAGGAATTTATGATAGAGTTAAATGGGAAACGCATAGTTGTGACCTATTTGATGCATTTAGGTGATGTGGTGATTACCACGCCGTTTATCCATGCTTTGCGTAAGATAGCACCTGAAAGTCATATTACATATGTGATTGATAAGAAATTAGCTGATATATATCGTCATAATCCCTATATTGATCAATTAGTCGAAGTGGATAAAAAAGGTGTTCATAACAGTATTAGTGGCCTCAATGCGATTGCGAAGCAAATTCGTAGTGAAGGGCCTATCGATGTAGTGATTAATTTACATCCTAATGAAAGAACGTCCTATTTGGCATGGAAATTAGGGGGGAAAGTGACTACGGGAATGAGTCACTTTTTATTCCGTCTATTTATGACTAAGGTAACACCATTGAATCGTAAAACAGTGCATGCTGCAGAGATGTATATGAATGTATTGGAGCAATTAGGGTATCCTGTAGCACATCAAGGCTTGGAGCTATTTACGTCTCCAGAATGGGACGAGAAGGCAACGCAGTTCTATGCAACACAAGGGGTAGTAGAATCTGATGTATTGATAGGGTTTAATGTAGGAAGTGCAGTGCCACAGAAACGATGGAATATAGAACGCTTTGCTCATGTGGCAGATACATTGGCAAGAGATGGATATCGTATTGTATTTTTTGGTGGATCTATGGATGAAGAGATGGTACAGGAAGTCATTGATGAAATGCAAGAACCTGCTATTAAGGCTACAGGTGCTTTCAGTATTGGTGAATTGGCGGCTGCCATGAGACGCTGTATTTGCCTAGTTACCAATGATTCTGGACCCATGCACGTAGCGGTAAGTCAAAAAGTGCCTGTCATTGCTTTATTTGGACCGTCAAATCCCTCCTTATATGGACCATTTACGGAGGATGCGATTGTATTGGAAACAATGGACACCTATGATGTAAGTAAAAATATGAATCAAGTATTACGATCAGGAAAGTATATCGGATTATCCATGATTCAAGAGCAAGAAGTTCTGGACGCAGTACGAACGATGTTAGCCAGAAAGGGTATGAAATAAGCATGCACTATATTGTATTTGATTTAGAGTGGAATCAGCCATATAGCATAGAACCGAATATGATACGACGATCAGGCTTTCCATTTACAGGAGAAATCATACAAATAGGAGCTGTTAAATTAGATGAAAGTTTAGATATTGTAGATCAATTTGAGGTATTCATTACACCTAAATTTTTGCCGGTTATGCATCATTCCGTAGAGCAGTTAACTCATATTACGATGGAGAAACTTCGGCGAGAAGGCGTGTCTTTTAAACGAGGCTGCGAACAGTTTTTGCAATTTATAGGGGATAATGGCATCTTATTATCCTGGGGGCCCGATGATATTGAAGTACTGATGGATAATGCCTTATGTCATAAGGTGAATGTGCCTAGAGAAGTGCCGTGGTACGATTTGCAAGCTATTTATGCTAGAACAGTACATCACACGTCACAACAATATGCCTTGCAAAAAGCAATGGATGATCTAGGGGTAAAGGCCCCTAACTTAATGGCTCATAATGGGTTGCATGATGCAGTATGTGCGGCGATGATTGCTCAGCGATTTCCTTTCATGAGAGGATTACAAGTTTTGCAGGACGCTCAAAAAGGTCGAACTCGTTATTTCTATGGACTTTCACGGCATGAGCAAAAAATATTTGAATCCATCGTAACTCAGCCTAGAATATTTAGGCAAAGCAATCGGGCTAAAACACGATGCCCGCAGTGTAAAGAACCGCTGCGATTAGAACCTATAGTGGGTGTTGTAAAGCATAGGTTTTTATCTATGGGATCCTGTAAAGAGCATGGTACTTTTGGGGTACATTGGTATGTAGGGAAATCAGTGAGCAAACATGTAGGCTTACGATATTTTATTTCAAAGGTTGTTACTAATGCACCAAAGGGCTTGCAGGAATTATATGCTCGAAAAAAATAATATGTACATGAAAAAGTGTGGACTGTAATGCTACACATGTAATTTTAGATAATACATATATAGTGTTAGATATCTAGAAAGGAATGAAGTATGGAACGAAGAAATGCTTGGCATGAATACACAGAAGAACAATTACGTGAAGTAGAAGCGTTATCTACAGCGTATCGTCATTTTTTAGATCATGGTAAAACAGAACGTGAATGTGTACAGCAAATTGTGGCAGCTGCGGAGGCAAAAGGTTATCGCAATATGCAAGATGTAGTGAAATCAGGAGATGCATTGCAAGCTGGCGACAAGGTGTATTATGTGCACATGAAGAAGGCAGTTGCTATGGTTCATATTGGTACAGAACCTATTGAAGAGGGTATGAATATTTTAGGGGCTCATATTGACTCTCCACGATTGGATGTTAAACAAAATCCATTATATGTAGATAGTGATTTAGCGCTATTAGATACACATTACTATGGAGGTATCAAAAAATACCAATGGGTAACAATGCCTTTAGCTATCCACGGTGTAGTGGTGAAACGCGATGGTTCTGTGGTGGAACTAGCCATTGGTGAAAGTCCGACAGATCCAGTATTCTGCGTTACCGATTTATTACCGCATTTGGGACAAGAACAAATGGAGAAAAAGGCAGCCAAAGTAGTAGAAGGGGAACAATTAGACCTTCTTATTGGCAGTCGTCCTGTAAAAGGAGAACTTAAAGAAGGTGTGCAAGCCTATGTGTTACAGGTTTTAAAAGAACAATATGGCTTTGAAGAAGAAGACTTCTTATCTGCAGAATTAGAAATTGTGCCAGCTGGTGCCGCTCGAGAATTAGGCTTTGATCGTTCCATGATTATTGGCTATGGGCAAGATGACCGCGTATGTGCGTATACATCATTAGTAGCTATGTTGGAAACAGAATCCGTATCTAGAACGACATGTACATTGTTGGTTGATAAAGAGGAAATTGGTTCCGTTGGTGCAACGGGGATGCAATCTCGATTCTTTGAAAACTTTATGGCAGAACTGCTAGAAGCTATGGGACATACGTCTCCATTAGCAGTGCGCCGCACATTGTCCAATAGCCGCATGCTATCTTCCGATGTAAGTGCTGGCTTTGACCCTCTGTATGCAAGTGCTTTCGAAAAGAAAAATGCTGCTTTCTTAGGTCGTGGCGTGGTGTTTAATAAATTTACTGGATCCAGAGGTAAAAGTGGATCCAATGATTCCAATGCAGAATATATGGCATTGATTCGCAAGTTGATGGATGCTGATAATATTTCTTACCAAACAGCAGAGTTAGGCCGTGTTGACCTCGGTGGTGGCGGTACTATCGCTTATATTATGGCATTGTATGGTATGGATGTCATTGACTGTGGCGTAGCCGTACTTAGTATGCACTCACCTTGGGAAGTGACAAGCAAGGCAGATATTTATGAAGCAAAACGCTGTTACCTATCTTTCTTAGCTGCGAAAGGAGCATAGTTCTATGACAACTCATCAGGATACAGAGCGAGTGAAAGTAGATATTTTTAGCATGACTAGAGATGAAGCGAAACAGTTCCTACAAGATAAGGAACATTTTATGCTTGTGATTCGTAAAATGATGTATGAATATTGTCCTATTGTGAAGGTAGAACGCTTTGAACCTACAGAAGGGGAACGCATCAGTGGATATTTTACAGAAGAAACTGCGCAAGATAGAGCCTTTGTATTGTCAGTTGTATTAGATCCATTTGAAGTATCTGCCATGAAAGTAGCCGAAGAACGTGGTAGATTAAAAGAGTATATCTTTGCTGCTAGCGAGATGACAGAAGTTTTATTCAATATGTTGAAACAAGAATTTATAAAATCATAATATTGTGATGATATATGCAATAAGGTGTAGTATTGATATAGGATAGAAGATATTGATAGTACATTAGAAAGGAAAGTATATGCTATACATAGAGTATCCAAAATGCACGACTTGCAAGCGTGCAAAAAAATATTTAGATGACCATGGTATTTCTTATACACATCGAGATATTAAAGAAGAAAACCCTACGGCGGAAGAACTGGGTGTGTGGTACCCTAAGAGTAAGAAAGCTGATATTAAGGCATTCTTTAATACATCTGGACAAATCTATCGTGGAGAAGGTATCAAGGATAAATTGCCTACCATGACAGAAGATGAAAAGTTAACACTTCTTGCAACGAATGGTATGCTAGTGAAACGACCAATTCTTGTATTGGAAGATACAGTACTGGTAGGATTTAAAGAAGCAGAGTGGGAAGAAGCATTAAAACGTAATGGTTTACTGTAGCTATTTTCACACACTTGTGGTATACTAGAAGTAACTTTTATAGAATCTATTAAAAGAGTGAGCTCAGGCTCACTCTTTCTCTTATACTGTAGCAAGGAGGGATAAGATGAAACGAGACGCCGTGGAGGAGTTTGTGTCCGGTGTAGTAGAAACAATTATTGAATCTACGGAGCTAGAGCTTGTGGATGTGGAATATGTACATGAGCGGGAATGGTACTTGCGCGTATTCCTAGACAAAGAAGGCGGTATCGACTTAGATGACTGCCAGATGGTAAGTGAAAAGTTAAGTGAAGTATTGGATGCGAAAGACCCAATTAAGGAAAACTACTTATTGGAAGTATCATCTCCAGGATTGGATAGAGTTTTGAAAAAAGAAAAAGACTTTATTCGCTATCATGGTAGAGAGGTAGATATTCAACTATTTAAACCTATTGATGGTAAAAAGCAATATACAGGATCCTTACAGGGATACTCTGATGACACAATAACGATTCGAGTTCAAGAGGATACCATCGATCTTGATCGTGCAGCCATTGCACAGATTCGACTACATTTGGATTTTTAAGGGGAGGAAAGCAGTGAGTCAAGAATTAGTACAGGCGGTATTAGCAGTTACTAAACAGAAAGGTGTAGCACCAGAAATTATTTTTGATTCTCTTGAGGTAGCTTTATTACAAGCGTATCGCAAAGAACCAGGTTCTAATCAAGAGGCATATATTTACTTTAACCGTGAAACAGGAGATTACAAAGTTCTTGTTAAGAAAACAGTTGTGGAAACTCCTGAAAATGAAGAGTTAGAGATTTCTTTGGCTGATGCCCGTATGTTAGATAAACGTATGGAAACTGGCGATATTATTGAAGTAGATGTAACACCAAAAAACTTCGGTCGTAGTGCGGCTCATACGGCAAAACAATTGTTGATTCAACGATTGAAAGAAGCAGAGCGCAATATCGTATACGATGAATATTCCAGCCGTGAAGGCGATATTTTGACTGGATTGGTAGAGCGTATTGAAGGTCGGAATGTATTCATCAATTTAGGTAAAACAGAAGCTATTTTGCCCGTATCTGAACAAATTCCATCAGAAACATACCAAGTAGGGGATCGTATCAAATGCTATATTGTAGAAGTAAAGAAAACTACAAAAGGTCCTCAAATTATGATTTCTCGTACACATCCAGGCCTATTAAAACGCTTGTTTGAACTGGAAGTGCCAGAAATTGCTGAAGGTACTGTAGAATTGAAATCTGTAGCTCGTGAGCCAGGCATGCGCTCTAAAATCGCCGTTGTTTCCCGTGAAGAAGAAGTCGATGCAGTAGGTGCTTGTGTAGGTCCTAAAGGCCAACGTGTACAAAATATTGTGGATGAGTTACATGGTGAAAAAATCGATATCGTAAAGTGGGATGAAGATCCAGCTGTATATATTGCAAATGCATTAAGCCCAGCAAAAGTAGTGAGCGTGGTGGCTCGTGACGAGGAAAAAACATCGTCCGTAGTAGTGCCAGATTATCAACTTTCATTAGCGATTGGTAAAGCAGGACAAAACGCACGTTTGGCAGCTAAGTTGACAAACTGGAAAATTGATATTAAAAGTGAAACACAAGCAGCAGAAGCTGGAGAATATGTAGAATCTGCAGCATATGATGAAGATATTGTATCTCTAGATGCGTTTGGAGATGACGAATAAGATGAAACAGAAGTCTCAGCCTATGCGAATTTGTGTGGGATGTGGAGAGCTTCATCCCAAGAAAGAGTTGACTCGTGTTGTATTGAGTCCGACGGGAGAAATATCCATTGACCCGACAGGGAAAGCACCTGGTCGGGGCGCCTACATGGAAGCGAAGGTAGAATGCTTAGATATGGCTTATAAGGCAAAGCGATTAGAGCGTTCATTAAAACATAAAGTTTCAGAAGAAATTTATGAATCTTTAAAGGAACAAATATCCCATGAATAAAGAAAAAGTGTTGAACATATTAGGCTTAGCACAACGAGCAGGTCGCTTGTTATCCGGCGATTTTATAGTGGAACGGTCTGTGAAGCGACAGGCTTACCCATTGTTGATTATGGCGGAAGATTGTGCCCCTAATAATGCGAAGAAATATATACACTTAGCCGAAACGCACAAGGTTCCTTTGCGCTTGGTAGGTACAAAGGAAGAACTTGGCAGAGCATTGGGAAAAGAAATGCGAGCAGTTATATTAGTAAATGATGCTGGATTTGCTAAATCCTTGCTAGCTGAAATAGATAAGAATCAGTAGAGGGGGAATGTAGATGTCCAAAAAAAGAGTATATGAAGTAGCAAAAGAATTAGGCGTAGAAAATAAAGTAGTCATTGACGCGTTAAAAAAACATAACATTGATGTGAAAAGCCATATGAGTACAGTGGAGGATTCACAATTGTCTATGATTAAACAATCTTTAGGAAATGGTGGAAAACCGGCACAAGGTGGAGCACCAAAAGAAACACAAAGAGCACCACAAAAGAAAGTGCATGAATATCATCGCAATGACCAAGGTGATCAAAAACGTGGTCCTAAACAAGATAGAAACCATCGCAATGATAGAAATGACCGTAATGATCGTAATGATCGTGGCGAAAAACGCGATCGTCCTTTCAATCGAGATGGTAAAAACAATGGTCAACGAGATAACCGCAATGATAGACAAGGAGATTCTCGCTTTAATCAACGCAACGGTCAAAACCGTGATGGCCGTCGTCCAGAAGGTCGCAATGACCAACGTCCAGATAACCGCAATGGGGGCAATCGTCCTAATAATGGTGGGCGATTTGACCGCAATAACGACCGCAATAACGACCGTAATAATGATCGTCGCAATGATGGACAACGTCGTGAACGCCGTTTAGAGATTCCACAAGTGGATCCAGCACTGAGTGTGAAAACAGAAGGCCGTGATCGTCAAGCGAGCCGTGAAGTGGATCGTCAAAAAGAAAGTCGCCGTTTTGAATCGGAACATCGTAATGAAAACCGCAATGAACGTCGTAACAAGAAAGATAAAAAAGGGAAAAAAGGTGAACGTAGTCAATCTCTAGTATCTTCTGCGTTGCAAAAAAATAAGAATAAAGTTAAACAACGTAATGAGCAACACATCAAACAAAAAGAGGAAGAACGTCGTAAGGCTGAGGCAGCGATTGCTACATCCATCGAATTGTCTGGTCCGTTGACTGTAAAAGAATTAGCTGAAAAAATGGGCCGTGAAGTATCTGAAATCATCAAAAAATTGATGATGTTAGGTGTTATGGCCACTATCAACCAAGAAATTGATGTGGAAACGGCTATGGTATTAGCGGAAGACTTCGGGGTAGAAGTAGTAGAAGTAGAACCTGAACAAGATCCTACAGAAATCGTGGAAATCGAAGATAGTCCAGAAAGCTTACAAGCTCGTCCACCAGTTGTTACGATCATGGGTCACGTTGACCATGGTAAAACGTCTTTATTGGATGTGATTCGTTCTACCAATGTAACAGCTTCTGAAGCAGGCGGTATTACGCAACATATCGGGGCCTACCAAGTTCGCTATGAAGGTAATAAAATTACATTCTTAGATACGCCAGGCCATGAAGCTTTCACAGCCATGCGTTTACGTGGTGCCCAATCTACAGATATTGCTGTTCTTGTCGTAGCTGCCGATGACGGTGTAATGCCACAAACCATCGAAGCCATTAACCATGCGAAATCTGCAGAAGTGCCAATTATCGTTGCTATCAACAAAATGGATAAACCAGGTGCTAACCCTGACCATGTAAAACAACAATTGTCCGAACATGGTTTGTTGCCAGAAGAGTGGGGCGGCGATACTATCATGGTTCCTGTTTCTGCGAAACAACGTCAAGGTATTGAAGACCTGTTGGAAACTATCTTGCTTGTTGCAGAAGTGCAAGAATTGAAAGCAAACCCTAACCGCAAGGCACAAGGTATCGTTATCGAAGCACAATTAGATAAAGGCCGTGGTCCAGTATGTACAGTATTGGTACAAAAAGGTTCTTTACGTGTAGGGGAAACAATCCTTGCTGGTGTAGCATATGGTAAAGTACGTGCCATGACGAATGAACGTGGGGAAAAAGTGAAAGTTGCTCGTCCATCTATGCCTGTGGAAATTTTAGGTTTATCCGATGTGCCACAAGCTGGTGAAGTGATGTTCGCTGTAGATGACAACGAAGCTCGTTCCATTGCAGAAAAACGTATTGAAAAACAACGCATTACTGAAATGAATGCGAAAACAAAAGTCACTCTTGATGATTTGTTCAACCAAATGCAACAAGGGGAATTGAAAGACTTAAATATTATTATCAAAGGTGACGTACAAGGTTCTGTAGAAGCATTACGTCAATCCTTAGAGGGCATTAAAAATCCAGAAGTACGCATCAATATTATCCACAGTGCAGTAGGTGCCATCAACGAATCTGACGTGATGTTAGCCTCTGCATCGGGTGCGATTATTATCGGCTTTAACGTGCGTCCAGATGCGAATGTACGTAAAGAAGCAGAAAAAGAAAGTGTTGATCTTCGTACATACCGTGTTATCTACGATGCAATCAATGAAATTGAAGCTGCTATGCGTGGTATGTTAACTCCTGAATTTAAAGAAGTTATTCTAGGCCGTGCAGAAGTTCGCCAAGTGATTTCTACACCGAAAGCTATCGTTGCTGGTTCCTACGTAACAGAAGGTAAAATCACTAATAACTCTGAAATTCGCTTAATCCGTGATGGTATCGTTATCCACGAAGGTCATATCGACTCCTTACGTCGTTTCAAAGATGAAGTGAAAGAAGTTGCTACAAGCTTTGAATGTGGTATTTCCTTGGAACGTTACCGCGATGTGAAAGAAGGCGACGTCATCGAAGCGTACAAAATGGAAGAAATTGCCCCAGCATTATAGGAGGTATCCATGAGCGAAGTTCGTGTACGAAAATTACAAGAATTTATTAAACAAGAAGCAAGTCAAATCTTATTGCGTGGGTTGAAAGACCCTCGCATCGGATTTGTTACTGTTACCGATGTGCGTGTGACAGGTGATTTGCGAGAAGCTACGATTTACGTAAGCTTATTCGGCAGTGAGGCGGAGAAAAAACAGTCTTTAGAGACTTTGCGTAGAAGCGCTGGCTACTTCCGTTCTGAACTAGGAAAGGTGCTTCAATTGCGCCACATTCCTAGCATTGCCTTTGATGCAGATACATCCTTAGATTACAGTATGCACATCGAAGGATTATTAAATTCTATTAAACAAGAGGAACAATAATGGCGAAAATTAGTATTGATCAACTAAAAGCATCGATTGATACGGCCCATTCCATTCTTCTTACGGTTCATGTTAGTCCTGATGGAGATGCTATTGGTTCCATGCTCGCAATGTATGAAGCTTTGGTAGCCCAAGGGAAAGTCGTTCGCATGGTAGTAGATGATGTAATTCCTGAAAAGTTTTCTTTTCTTCCTTTATGCTCCAAGATTGAGCCTACGAAAAGTTTAGAAAACGGCTATACATCGGATATGTTACTCATTTTGGACGCTAGCACATTTGAACGAATTGGAGAAGTAGGTGTACGAGTGAGTGCACCTACTTTTAATATAGACCACCATATTTCGAATACAGAATTTGCAGACGGTTTATATTTGCGCTCCGATTTTTCTTCTACGGGAGAAACGGTGGCGTACCTATGTAAGATGTGGAATTGGGAGATTACCCAATCGATGGGACAAGCCTTGTATATGGCGATGGCTACAGATACAGGGTTCTTTAAATTTTCCAATACAACCGCGCATACGATGGACATGGCTGGATTATGCTTAACAGCAGGAGCACAACCACATGTGATTTCCGAAGCCATAGAACAAGTAGAACAAGCCCGTATCGAAGTGCTGAAAGAAGTGTTAGAGCAAGTTCGTTTTCATCATGATGGACAAGTGGTATCCATGTCCTTGACATTGCCTATTATGGAGCGTGTCGGGGATGATACCGATGGATTTGTGGATATAATTCGAAACATCAAAGGTGTGGATGTGGCCATCGTATTGAAAGCAAAAACCGATACCTTGACTCGTGCAAGCATTCGCTCTAAAGTGCGTGATGCGAATCAAATTGCTAGTCACTTTGGCGGTGGCGGTCATATTCGTGCAGCAGGTTGCTCCATAGAAAGTCCTATCCATGAAGCATTAGAACAAATCTTAGCGGTGATTGACTAATGGATGGAGTTATTTCTTTAATCAAGCCACCAGGTATTACGAGTCATGATGCCATCGGTATTTGTCGACGCATTCTGAAAGAGCGTCGTATTGGTCACAGTGGGACCTTGGACCCATTAGCCTATGGAGTTCTACCTATCTTTGTAGGGAAAGCGGCGAGAGCCATTGAGTACACGGAATCTATCGGTAAGACTTATGTGGCAGAATGTAAATTTGGCGTGGAAACAGATACAGAAGATAGTACTGGCAATGTACTGCGTACTCTAGATATGATTGAGGCTCCTAGTTGGGATGTTTTAGAGCAGGTTGTGCAGTCTTTTCAAGGTTCGATTGAGCAACGGCCATCCAAGTATTCGGCTATCAAAATCAATGGGCAACGTGCCTATGATTTAGCCCGTGCAGGAGTAGAGTTTGAACTGCCATCTCGTTTAATTCATATCTATGATATTGAGTTATTGGCTTATGCATTTCCATTCTTTACCATTCGTGTGCGATGCTCTGCTGGCACCTATGTGCGTGCCTTGTTGAGAGACATCTGTCAACATTTGGGTCTATGTGGCATGATGACTCAATTATGTAGGACAGCTGTAGGCCAGTGCGATATCGAACAATCTGTGATGATCTCAGAACTAGAAACACTGGTGGAACGAGCTGTGCAACCTGTGGATGCGTTGTTAACCCACTTGCCAGCGGTGTATATTAATGACATTAACCGTATCCGACTAGTACAGGGAAAACAAGTGCCGATCCATACAGTGAAACCAAATGGAACTTTCTGTGTGTCGCCAGATGAAATCCCAGTAGATACATTGGTGAGAGCCTATGATGCGAATGGGTTTATGAGCATCTTGAGACGGTTGGAAACTACACTGAAAGTAGAAAAAAATATATATATTTAGAAGAGATATAAACATATGTCTGTATTGATACATATCAGGGGGATATGATGGTAATTAGAAAAGAAAAATTAGTAGCTATAAAAAGAATTTTTATGGTATTAGTAGCATTTTGTGCACTATTTACTTCCAATAGTTATGCAGCGGTGGATTATCCAGAGTTTTTGAATAATAATCCTAATCTTATTTTAACGGATGGTCATATGGATAGTGGTACTTATTATGATAAGTCATCTGTGGTGAATATGTCATATGATCCTCCGTATTATAAAATAGCGGTGAATACAGTATATGTTCCTAATGTTACGAGAGGAAATACCGCAATTAGTAATGTTACTACACAATATTTTACTTATGATTATGAAAATCGAACATTAGATGTGGCTGGTTACAACCATTCTACTGGTCAATGGTGGTATGAAACTAACATAAAACCTGGTCAGGGTATGGCTAGGACTAGAGGAACCTTGAGGCCTGCAGAATTAGCTTTCTTCCAAATTTATGGGTTAAAGTTCTTTGACTTAAAGTATTTAAACTATAAAGCGGTATTGTAATCAGTTCAATTTATAATAATTTATAAATTGATATACAAAACACCTAATATACAATCATTGTATATTAGGGCTCTATAATAAATGTTGGGGCTACTCATATAAGAGTAGTCGCCAACATTCTTTTTTTGCAATAAAATAGACATAT
>NZ_RQVA01000025.1:0-11694 GCF_003992255.1 Veillonella sp. CHU110
ATAAAATAGAATCGATATTTATTGAAATTATACTCTTGGCTATACTAATTGTCAATAATATTCTGGTTTATAAAACTTCTTTATGAAAGAAAGAGAATATTATCATAAAATAGATCCTAATTATTCCTAAAAAACATAATATACCTCATATATAGGAAAGTGCTATAATAAAAATTTATCTGCTAATAAATTACTACGTGTTAATTATCCTTATAAATTCACTCTATCAATAAATTATTTTTTCTAACTATTCTAATCTCAACACATTATAAATAAAGTACACTAGCTTTCTTTTAGCACTAAATCTATCTTAAAGCGTCAAAAAGTTTGAAATAAACTTAACATGTTAAGTCTATTTCATCTCTCTTCAGTTTATCTTTTCATCATTTTGTCATCAATTGAAAGTCACTGAAATTAAGTTTCACTCCTATAATGAGTATGCAAAGCAAGAACACTAGGCTCTACAATATGTATCGAATAGCATATAGCGTTTATTTTTTTACTAAATAGTCCTGAACAAACCTTCCTCTAAGAGAGGCGTTCGGTGTAAAACGCCTTGCTGTTGTCACCTATGGCGTTTCTTACTGCTTACATCACATACTACAAGAAGAGCACGGCATATTCCGGAGCAAACCTTCTTCTAAGAGAGGAATTCGAGGTAAGAACGCCATAGGCTCTACAATATGTGTCGAACAGCATATAGCGTTTGTTTTTACCAAGTATCATATAACACGAAAGACAGCGACATATTCCTGAACAAACCTAGCGAAGGCATCAGTTTGAGAAGGAATATGTCGCTGTCTTATTTTAATCCATATGCAAAACGCTATATGCTTCACAGAAACTACTGTATAACCTACGGCGTTCTTACAACGTTATTTGCGATCGACCTCGTTGTCTTTCGCAATTATTCCAATTCGTGTGGCCGTCCATACGCAAGCACATAGTATGAGCACCACTAATAATAATCCAATTGTAAAGTTAGCTTTTGCTGCCACGATGGACACACATCCCAATACAGCCGTGATAGCATACATCAATAACACAGCTTGTTTTTGAGTTAACCCCATAGCCAATAAGCGATGGTGTAAATGTCCTTTATCTGGCTGGAATACTGGTCTACCATTAATTCGACGACGTACAATCGCAAATAAAGTATCTAAAATTGGCAAGCCCAACACAATAACAGGCACTACCAATCCGACAGTAGCCGCTGTTTTTACGCTACCCATCACGGAGATCGCCGCCATGGTATACCCCAATAGCATACTTCCCGTATCGCCCATAAAAATTTTAGCTGGGTTAAAGTTATAACGCAAGAACCCACAAGCAGCACCCGCTAAGGCAAGGGTAATGCAAGCTAAATCGACTTGTCCCATTTGCAAGGTCACAATACAGATGGCAATGCAGGCAATCAAAGAAATTCCTGCCGCCAATCCATCTAAACCATCAATCAAATTGACAATATTCGTAAATCCCACAATCCAAAATACTGTAAGTGGTATAGAAAGATATTCTAAGTACAGCATGTGATCTCCAATGCTGATAAAGTGGATTGCATTATCAAAGATAGGCAACATCAAGGCTGCCACAATCTGCCCCAGCAACTTAGTTTTTGGTCCAATTTGTTTCACATCATCCCAAATACCCACTGCTACTAGAATCACAGAACCTATGATCAACCCTTTCACAGAAGAAATATCTTTCACACTATATAGTAAAGATACCATATAACCAATATAAATGGCCAATCCACCTAGGCGTGGAATCGATACTTGGTGTACCTTTCTAGCATCAGGCGCATCAATAGCACCTATTTTTACAGCTAACGTTCGCACCAACGGCGTACATATATAGGTCACAATCAATGCAATGACAAAGGCCCAAACATATACTGTCATTCCATCACCTCCATTTCCTAACTGTTATATCCATCAATAATAACCATACAGAATCGTATGTAATACTTCCAATTATCATCTACATGGTCAATTATATCAGTTCTATCCATGACATACAAGAAAAAGACTGCTAGTTATGCCTTTGTTTCTACTAAACTTTCAATCAGCGCTTTCCCATCTTTCATGATGTCTGCCAATCCCTCTTCTCCAGCATAGGATTCAGCGTACATTTTATACAGATTTTCTGTTCCTGATGGACGTGCTACAAACCAACCGGTTTCTGTCACTACTTTGACCCCATCAATAGGTTGATTCCCATAGAGAGACGTTGTCCGTACATCAACAATTGGACTACCACCTAACTCTGAAAGGGTTACATCCGATGCTTTCATACCTTTTAAAGCACTTTTAATCTCAGGTGTGCATGGCATATCAATGCGATGGAACGTAGGCGTACCCCATTGAGCCGTCATAGCATGATACAACTGCGCTGGTGTTTTACCTGTAGTAGCCACCATTTCAATAGCTAATAGAGCTAAAATGATACCGTCTTTATCGGTAGTCCATACGGTTCCATCCATTTGCAAGAAAGAGGCCCCTGCACTTTCTTCTGCGCCCAATCCAATCGTGCCATCGAATAATAATGGTGCAAAATATTTAAACCCTACAGGCACTTCATAGACCGGATGATTTGTATCTTTACAGTACGCATCCATCAATCCAGTCACAACGGCTGTTTTACCAATGCCTTTACCCTCCCAAGAACGGGTTTCATTCAAATACTTAGCAGCTACCACTAAATACTGATTAGGTGCCAATAAACCTTCTTCTGTGACAATCCCATGACGATCGTAATCTGGATCATTACCTACGGCAAGTACATGGTCTCCTAAGTTCTTTGCCACTTCTGCCATCGCATACGGCGAAGAACAATCCATTCGAATCGCTCCATCATGATCATAGGACATGAAACTAAATGTCGGATCATAGTCACTGTTAATAATGGTAAAGTTCAAACCATATGTTTTTGCAATGGCATGCCAATACGCACCACCACTGCCACCTAAAGCATTGATTAACACCTTAGGGTTCGCCTTTTGAATCGCTTCTATATTGATAATACGAGGTAGCTCTTGTACATAAGCCATGGTAAAGTCATAAGGTTCTAAATATTGTCCCGCTTCTTCTACCGTAATAGAGGACACCACTTCTACTGTTTCTTCTTCATGATGGCAACAACCACAATGTGCACTTTCATGAAGTCCCGTCAAATCATGGAAGGAGAACCGTTGAATGCTAGATAATCCTTTTTGTAAGTATTCATTGGCCAATGCTTCGATCCGTTTTGTTACTTCTGTGTCTGCCGGTCCACCATGAGGAGGATTATATTTAATGCCCCCATGTTCTGGAGGATTATGGGATGGTGTAATGATGATACCATCGGCCATATCTTCTGCATTGCCATGGGCATTATGGTGCAAAATCGCCCGGGACACACTTGGCGTCGGTACAAATCCACGATGCGCATCTACCCTGGTTGTGATGCGGTTACCTACTAATACTTCAATGGCTACTTGTAAAGCAGGTTGCGACAAAGCATGTGTATCCTGCCCAATATAACAAGGACCTGTGGCACCAAATTCATGGCGTACATCACATATGGCCTGCACAATGGCCGCTACATGCAATTCATTAAAGGTTGCCTTGGAGGCAATACCACGATGCCCAGAAGTACCGAAGGTCACTCGTTCTTCTATATGTGAGTAACTAGGAACAATACGGAAAAAGTCTTTCACAATTGTATCTACGTTAATAATATCTTCTCGTTTTACAGGTTGTCCTGCCAATGGATGTACCATATTAATGCCCCTCCTTATGCGTATCATCAGGTATTTCTTGTCGTGCTAATTGTACCTCATGAATTAACTGTTCTGCTTCTGCTTCCTTTACAGGGTCACAGGTTTGTAACACTCGCTCTACTGCACCTTTTGTAGATTTAGCAGAGAATCCTGTACCGATAACTTCTGCTGCATCGGTAATCACCATAAATGCCGTCGGATCTTCTGCCTCTACGGCTGCTTTCAATCGAGCCACTTGTAATAAGCTAACCACGACCATAATCACCTGTTTGGGTTGGTGTGTATAGGCACCTTCACCATTCAAAATAGTGGCGCCACGGCCAAGCTTTTCAATAATCAAATTACAAATTGTCACTGGTTTATAGGAGATAATAAACATCGCTTTCCGTTGGTTAAATCCAGAGATGACCTTATTCGTTACCATCGCAGATAAGTACGTACTAATCAATGTGGTTGCAGCCGCTTCGATGTTGATCACAATCGCCCCTGCTACTAAAATCATCATATTAATACCAAATAAGATGCTACCAATTTGCAATCCGAATCGATTGCGAATGATCAATGCAATCGGGTCAATTCCCCCTGTATTACCGCCACCACGATATACAATACCAAGGCCCAATCCAGAAAACAAACCACCCAAGATACCACCAATAATTGGGTTGTGGGTCAATTCCAAGGTGGACAATGGAGCCAATACATTGATGATGACAGACATAAAGAGAGTTCCAAAGAGAGTCACACCTAAATGCCAACGTCCTAACCATCTCCAGGCAGCATATAACACTGGAATATTTAGTAAAAAGTTGATGGCCCCTAAACTTAATACGCCTTGGGTAATATAATAGATAATCAAGCTTAACCCACTAATACCACCACTTAATAGTTGATGTGGCACAATGAAACCTTGTACCCCTGTACCAAACACAGTAGCGCCGATGGTAATATAAATTAATGTTCTAATTGTACTTAAATATTTTGGTTTATTGTCCATTACTTTCACCTACTCTACATCCCATACTAATACTAGTATTATACCATAGTATCGCACATAAAAGGGCTGCCACATTAAGAGTGAATCGTAATGTAACAGCCTTTCATAAATTCCTAATGTTCTGTGATATAATACAGTAATATTATTCTGCTAATGCAATTACTTCTACTTCTACCAAGAAATTAGCTGGCAAAGTTTTTACCGCTACGCAGCTACGAGCTGGCTTAGATGTAAAATACTCTGCATAGATGGCATTAAATTTAGCAAAGTCATCCATATCTGCTAAGAAACATGTTGTTTTTACAACTTTAGAAAAATCAGTACCTGCTTCTTTTAAAATAGCCTCAATATTCTTCATAGCTTGTAATGTTTGTGCTTCTACGCCGCCTTCTACTAAAGCGCCTTTTGCTGGATCAATACCACCTTGACCAGAAATAAACACAAATCCATTCGCTACATAGGCTTGAGAATATGGTCCTAATGCCGCTGGTGCTTGTTCAGTATATACTTGTTTCATGATTGTCCCCTTTCTGCATTGCAAGACATATATAATACACTCTAGTATAGCATGTTATACTATTCAGGTGCATATAGTTTCTATATATATTGTACTACATTCATTACCTCTATGAAAGGAATCTCCTATGTCTATTTTTTATACCACCTATGAAAGCCCTCTAGGATGTCTCACCTTGTATGCCACTGCATCAGCATTAGTGGGACTTACGTTTCCCACACAATCTATAACCTTTTCTGACCCTATATGCAAGGTGGAAAGTACTTACTCTCCCATTCTAACACACACCATACAATGGTTAGATCAATACTTCGCTGGACAAGTTCCAACGGTGACTATCCCCTTAGCACCACAAGGCACAGTATTTCAACAAAAGGTCTGGTCTCACTTACAACATATCCCCTACGGTGCCACTCTCACCTATGGGGAGCTCAGCCAACTGGTCTTTCACTCACCACGGCCAAAAGGGGCTCAAGCCATCGGATCAGCCGTAGGCGCCAATCCTATTTCTCTGATTATCCCTTGCCATCGTATCTTAGGCAAAGGAAGCTCCCTCACTGGTTATACGGGAGGACTCTCTATTAAACGGGCTTTGCTATCCATCGAGAATATCTCCTTCGTGGACAAGTAGGCTTACTTAATATGCTGTAACATCTCTAGGAAGTACGGCTTAAAGAATGTTCCTTCCACTTCACTAGTTCCCATTACAATCGTTGTTAAATACTCTGGCGTTCCCACTAATGCTATCCGCAAAAAGGCAGGGTATTGAACCCCTTTTATATCATAGGTCATAGTTCCCGCAGTTGTCATCGTGCCATATTTACTATTTGGTAACGTATGTAATGGCTCTAGATTCCGTAATCGTATTTTTGCTGGAATCTTATTCTGAGAATAATCAATATCTCTATCTTCTAGAATATTAACATGATATTCCTTTAAAAAGGCATTCGTGTCATTTGTAAACGCATCCATTTTCGCAGGTGAAAATCCCTCTTTTCCATATGATTCTAATGAACTCATCAGCAACTCTTTAGGCAGTGGAAATACAAGAACCCAAGCTGTATTTACACCATGCTGATCCGCACCTTGCAATTCATAGACATCCATATAACGGCCTAGCTTAAGTCCTTCTTTCATGTTCTGCATTCGTGCATAGTCCTTCACTTTACTAACGGTAGTACCCACTGTACCTAGGTTAACATACACATATCCTTTTCCTACCTGAGCTAACTTTGAAGAAGACAATTGTTTAACAGTAATCTCTGGTCCTATTGTCTGCCGCAAATCAATCAATGGATTCTGCTCTAGTAGTGCATCGAACTCTGCCACGATTTCGTCACCAGTTGGACGTTTTTTCTCGGCATCTAAGATAGTGCCTGAAGGAACTCCTACTTTCCCCTTTGGCATTGACTTAGTACTAGCTATTGCACTATAGGTAGTATCATGTACTTGCGCAGATACTTGTCCATAGCCCATCATAAGACTAGTCACTAAGGCAGCTAGTCCCATTTGCTTCCAAAATTTCATTTACTTATTCTCCCTTCACACCTAACAGACTTTTGATAACAGGATTCCAATAGGATCTCGATGTATCAGCTGTTGTGATCCATGTGATAGATACCCCATCTTGCCCATATCGACCTGCAAAACTAATATACGCTGGTAATACAAATCCATCTACATCCAATTGGACTCTACCATGCGTATACAATCCTGTATCTCCTTGTAGACGTACAGGTTTCATTATCTCTCCATCTAAAAATCTTACGTTAACAAGAGGTAGTACGGCTTTCACAATCTCAGTACTACTGAACTCTGGATTAGCACTTGTAATGAAGGGAACTAAATCTGCCCCATTTTTTTCTATACCTTTTCCATCCGTAACATTTACATCATAAAGACCTATATTTTGTACCTCTTTTACCGTTTTATTATATAATTCTTCTCCCATAGATTGTGGCGTAATCGTAGTTCCTTTATGTTTTATCTGCCACACTTCAGCCGCTTCCGCACCTGTTATATGAAAGTGTACAAGTTCTGCCGTATGTAAGCCTCGCTCATCGCGTCCATGCAACTGATATCGTTGACCACGTTGAACCACATCTCTAACAATTCCATCTAGCAACTTAGCCTCTTTTTCATCCATATGCCAATCATTAGAGATCGCCTTACTTACGGTATCTTCTGTTTTATAAACACCTGCAATTAAATCATCATAGCTAGCTATCGAAATATGACTAGGTAACTCTACACTTCCTTGACCATCTAATACAATCGATTCTGCACTTCCTGAAAGCATCGTACCAACTAATACCACACTAGCCATCACACATTTCCAATTCATAATAACTCCTTCCTAACTAGGTTCCCCTACTTTCTCCAATAATAATTCTGACTTCAATTGATGCAATTCTTCACTGATATTAACTTTCACCTCTGGCGCTCTTCGTAAACGAAGGAACTCAGGCCATAATAATTGAATTTGTGCTTCTCCGTAGGCTTTCACTTGTGATAAGGTAGGTACCTCATACACTAGTTCTCCCTCTACAAAGATAGGCACTAATAAGTCTTGTACTATAAATGTGTTTGCCTTGAGCAAGGTCTGTTTCCAAGGATATAATGGATTTTTAAACACATAGTCTTGCGTTGTATCTATGGTTTCATGATCTAAGCAAATTAAATCACCAATAAGCTTACCATTTCGTGCATTGATCAGGCGTAGAACTTTTTTCTTACCTGGGTTTGTTACCTTTTCAATATTATCTGAGAATTTCATAGCTGGAATGAACACATTTTCTTCCCATTGGCCAGCCAATTTATAGACTCCACCTAAGGCTGGTGATTCATCAGCAGTAATTAATTTAGTTCCTACGCCCCAAGAATTAATAGCTGCCCCCTGTTGTTTAAGGTCAGCAATTTTATATTCATCTAAATCATTGGTAGCAAAAATAATGGCCTCTTCGAATCCCTCAGCATCTAATAGTTTTCTAGCTTCAATCGACAAGTATGCCAAATCGCCACTATCTAATCGGATACCATAGAGCGATGGCATCGTACCCCCACGGCTATCACGAATTTCTTGGAACACTTGAATCGCAGCAGGAACACCTTTGTGTAATGTATTATACGTATCTACTAAGAATACCAAATTATCTGCATATTGCTCCGCATAGGCCCGGAAAGCATCGACTTCTGTAGGGAAACTCATGACCCAGCTATGAGCCATCGTTCCTACAGGACGCATGCCGTACAACGCCGCACTGTACACATCGCTAGTGCTATCAAAACCACCGATAAACGCAGCCCTAGCTCCTTGTACTGCAGCACTGGTACCTTGGGCTCTTCGCATACCAAATTCAGCGACTCCATCACGACCGATGACAGAACGAATACGACGTGCCTTCGTAGCAATCAAGGATTCATGGTTTAAAAACATAGACAACGCAGTTTCCATAAGAATAGCTTCATCCTTAGCCGCTTCTACACGAAGCAAGACTTCTCCTGGGAACACCACAGATCCTTCTGGTGCTGCATAAATCGTGCCTGTAAATCGGAATGTTCTTAAATACTC
Source organism: Veillonella sp. CHU110 (assembly GCF_003992255.1). NCBI lineage: Bacteria > Bacillati > Bacillota > Negativicutes > Veillonellales > Veillonellaceae > Veillonella > Veillonella sp. CHU110. The sequence goes on from NZ_RQVA01000025.1 coordinate 8,843, forward strand.
TAAAAATGGTTCTGTAAACACACCGGTAGTCCTCAAGTATGCAATATCTTCCTCGGAAAAATGTAATCCTTTCACATACTCAATCACTTGCTCTAATCCTGCGACTACTGTGTATGCACCTTGAAATGGATTCGTCCGATAAAATCGATCAAAGACACAACGTATACGATGTTTTTGTTGTATAAATAAACCTTGCATCATAGTTAATTGATACATGTCTGTTAATAATACTTGTGTAATCATGAATACCTCCTGTTATTATGGGTAGATACGAATGTTACATATTCATATAGTATCTATTATACCATGACTCACGGTGAATCATCACAGCCCCATATTGGTTTGTATGTCCACTTATGGTATGATAACTATATTATATACACATACCTACCTATATCACATCTATGACTCGTGATATATATTTCCTTAGGAAAGGATAGACTATGAATCTTTCTCAATTTTTCGCTTTAATTCGCCCACGCACACTGACAGCTGCTTTCAGTCCCGTTGTCTTAGATGCTGCCATGGGGGCTACGCAATTTGAAGCCACACAACCTCTTTGGTTGTCATTCCTATATACTGTAGGCATCCTCATCTGCGTACTCAGTGCACAAATTGCCGCTAACATATGGAACGAATACTTCGATTTTAAATCTGGTCTTGATCTCACACAAGCTGCTGGAAACAGTGGTTCTATTGTTCGTGACGGCATTTCTCCAATGGTCATCAAACGTTGGGGCTATATCACAACTATACTCCCACTCATCTTAGGTATAGCTCTCGCTAGTGCTATAACTTGGTGGTATATCCCTGTGGGTATGCTTTGCATTCTGACCAGTATCTTATACTCCGGTGGTCCTAAACCCATCTCTCGTACCCCTTTTGGTGAACTCGCCTCTGGCCTTGCCATGGGTTTTGCCATCGTGGGTATTACCCTCTTTGCTTGGACTCACACCTTGCACTGGACCTATCTCATCCCTGCAGTACCGTCCACAATCTTAATCGGTGCGATTATGATGACCAACAATTTACGAGATTTTACCAACGATGCTAACCACGGTCGTCGTACCTTAGTGATTCTCTTAGGCCGTGAAAGAGGCCTCCAACTGTTACGTGGGCTCTTCCTCATTAGCTCTCTATGGATAGTAGCATGGGCTATCTCTGGCATCATGCCTTGGACATCTCTATTGGCTCTGCTTTCTTTACTACCGGCCATGAAAGTCATCCATATCTTTAACACCTATGCGGATCCAGTTCGATTAAACGAGGCTATGAAATTTACTTCTATTTCTTGTACACTGTATCATTTCTTATGGGCCATAGGGTTGCTACTGAATGCAATCATGTAATAGAATTATTACTTTTTTATCACACAAGTTTATTTACTTACTATATAGAAATATATATAAAAATAGAGGAAAGTTGCTACTTTTTTGATCAACTTTCCTCTATTTTGTTAGAATCTATTTTGTTACAGCCCATTTTATATATCTTTTAGGCCCACCTAGTATATGCTATTACTATATTCAAACTTTCAACTACATATATAATTTCTTTGATATATTATAACCCACCCAACTAATAGTCTATAATTATAACAACTTAGACATATAACATATTTTACTTATAACGGAACTCTTGCTATACTAAGCAAGTAGAAATTCACTATGTAAGTACACAAAGAAAAGGAGATAACTTATGAAGAAATTATTTAGTTTAGCAGCAACAGCTGTATTAGGCGCTGCCTTGTTATTAGGTGGCTGTGGTTCCACTGGTACTGATTCCGCTAGTTCCAGCGCAGGTAAAACATTAAAAATTGGTGCTTCCCCAGTACCTCACGCTGAAATCTTAGAACAAGTAAAACCAATTCTTGCTAAAGAGGACATCAACTTAGAAATCGTTGAGTTCAGCGATTATGTACAACCAAACGTATCCTTGAACGATAAAGAACTTGATGCGAACTTCTTCGCTCACATTCCTTACCAAGAAAACTTCAACAAAGAAAAAGGTACTCACATTGCAACAGCAGGTGCTGTACACATCGAGCCAATGGGCATTTACTCTAAAAAAGTAAAAGACTTGAAAGATATCGAAGATGGCGCACAAGTAGCTATCCCATCTGATGCAACAAATGGTGGTCGTGCATTACTATTACTTTCCAAAGCTGGGTTAATCACATTGAACGATCCTAACAGCATCTCTGCTACAGTACAAGATATCAAAGACAACCCTAAAAACTTGAAATTCGTTGAATTAGAGGCTGCTCAATTACCTCGTACATTAGATGATTCCACAATCTCTGTAATCAATACAAACTTTGCATTAGGTGCTAACTTGAACCCAACAAAAGATGCATTGTTCTTAGAATCTAAAGATTCTCCATACGTAAACATCGTATCTGTTCGTGAAGGCGATGAAAAACGTGAAGATATCCAAAAATTGGTAAAAGCTTTACAAAGCCCAGAAATCAAAAAATTCATCGAAGACAAATACAAAGGTGCTATTCTTCCAGCATTCTAATGGAATCGCTTAGAATAGACTCCTCCAAATAAAAATAAACACTAACAACTATCATACATACTTAACTATACAGCAACAGAGGCAAGTTGATTCGTTCAACTTGCCTCTGTTGTTTTTATGTATAATACAACATAAATGTAATCCACTACATCAGCTTTCATAACCAATAATTGTATATATAAATATGCTAGAAAAGAATAACCTATACTAATATCCCAATATATAATAGATTTAAATACATATTCAAGATAGAAAAAGGCTCTATAATAAATGTTGGGGCTACTCATATAAGAGTAGTCGCCAACATTCTTTTTTTGCAATAAAATAGACAT
>NZ_RQVA01000026.1:0-11427 GCF_003992255.1 Veillonella sp. CHU110
TCGTTTACAAGTTGGCATGACGAAGTAGTTAATGCTTTCCTATTACCATACTCTAACGGTTTTACAGAAGGTTGTAACAACAAAACTAAAGTATTGAAACGGAATAGCTATGGTGTTCGTCATTTCGGTCGATTTAGAGCTAGATTACTGATGATTTTGCCTAGTATCTACAACAAACCTGATATATCTGTATCTGTCGCTGCATAGGCTATTAACTATATTATATGATAGTAGACTCTCCACAAAAAAAGAAACATAAGTGGGGTTACTTTGTAGTGCCTAAAATTAGTTACATCCATTGTATCTCACTTATGTTTCCTAGTATTTTATTATATTTACATTTTTATACAGTTCTTATATTAAAGAAACTGAACAGATTAATTGCTGTCCCCAAAACTTGATAAAGAGCCTATTTTCTATGTAACTGTATATGCGATAGAAGGTTACATGATATACTTAAAAGTAGGAAAAGTGTACATAATGATTGAAGGTAAGGAGTTATATATGAGTCAATTAACAATTGGATGTCATTTATCCATTAGTAAAGGCTATTTACATATGGGGAAAGAGGCGCTGTCTATTGGGGCCAATACATTTCAATACTTTACAAGAAATCCACGAGGCGGTAAGGCTCGTGCCTTTGACGAAGCAGATATGAAAGCCTTAAATGCTTTCCTAACAGAACATCAATTTGGTAAATTATTAGGACATGCACCATACACCTTAAATGCTTGTGCGGTAGATCCAGGACTTCGTGAATTTGCAAAAAATTCTATGCGTGAAGATTTAGAGCGCTTGGAATATTTGCCAGGTCATTTATATAACTTTCACCCAGGCAGCCATGTGAAGCAAGGCGTAGATCAAGGTATTGAATATATTGTAGACATGTTAAATGAAGTAATTTTTCCAGGCATGAAAACCACAGTTCTATTAGAAGCCATGGCGGGAAAAGGCACCGAAGTAGGTCGTAACTTTGAAGAATTAGCACGCATCATTGATGGGGTGAAACACAAAGAATATATTGGCGTTTGTGTAGATACATGCCATATCCATGAAGGTGGGTACGATATTATTGAAAACTTAGAAGGTGTGCTAGAAGAGTTTGATCATTTTGTTGGTTTGGATAGAATTCATGCAGTGCATTTGAATGACTCGAAAAATCCTAGAGGGGCTCATAAAGATCGTCATGAAAAAATTGGGGAAGGCCATATTGGTATTGAAGCGATTGCTAATTTTATTACCCATCCAAAACTACGTCATCTACCATTCTATCTAGAAACACCAAATGAACTAGATGGATATGCGAAAGAAATTGCTATCTTACGGGAGATTTATGCAAACGAGGTGTAAGTATGCGCATACTACATACAGCAGACTGGCATTTAGGACGACTATTTTATAATGAACATCTAACGACAGACCAAGCCCATGTGTTGGAACATCAATTCTTTCCGTTATTAAAAGATGAAAATATTGATTTAGTAGTACTGAGTGGTGATGTGTTTGACCGATCTGTACCGCCCATTGAAGCTATCGAGTTATGGGATTCAGTACTACATCGATTAGCCTTTACAGAAAAAATTCCTATGGTGGCTATTTCTGGGAATCATGACAGTGGTCCTCGTTTAGCGATGGGTCGCAGTGCTTGGGAGACACATGGTATACATCTCCTAGGGCATGCTCATCAAGGCATGCAACCCATTACTTTTCAAGATGCGTATGGTCAACTCGATGTATGGGCCTTACCCTATGGAGAAGTGCGGGATATACAGAGTGAACTGAATCGATTAGGCGTGGTTGGTGAAAACGTAGAGTCTACAATACATATCGGATCTAGTAAGACTACAATGAAACGTCGAGGCCAATGTGAGTCAGCAAATTTATTTGCCTCTTTGAGTGATGAAGATATTACCAATTCAGAGACCTCTTTTTGTAGAGTTAATGATGATATGTCTGGCTTTGACACTTTGGAAAGTGATGTAAGTGTTGATGCAAATACATATAATTGGACTATTGCTGACGCCTATGAATGTTGGTCTGCCTATACAATGCGACGCTCTAAAGGGCACCGCAGTCTCTGTATGGCTCATGCTTTTGTAGCAGGTGGTGCTGAAAGTGAGTCCGAACGGCCTCTTTTGGTGGGTGGTTCTGGACAAGTGCCGACTACTGTGTTTAAGGACTTTCACTATACGGCACTGGGCCATTTACATAAACCGCAGAGAATTGGATCTGACCATATTCGCTATAGTGGCTCCTTGTTGACCTATTCCTTTGATGAGGTGGGATATAATAAAAGTTTCACTATTGTTGATATGGATGGCAAAGGATCTACAACCATTAGTGAAATTTCTATTGTAGGGCGTCGTCAATTCGTGAGCCTCACAGGTTATTTTGATGATTTAATAGTTGATGAAAGTCTTCATGCACAACATCACAATGATTATGTAGAAGTGCGATTGTTAGATACAGCCCCTATAGTAGATGGGATGCGTCGATTGCGAAAAGTATTTCCTTATTGTATGCGATTAGAACTGGTGGGACGTATGGAAGTCGTTCGAGATACCACAGGTGCTAAACGTTTTAAAGAGCTAAATGAGCGAGATTTATTTGCCCAATTTGCCAAGGAAGCACGCAATGAAGAGCTTTCACAGGAAGAGTTAGCATATATGGAGACCTTGTGGCATCGCGTGTTAAGGGAGGATGAAGCATGAGACCCTTACGATTAGAAATGACTGCCTTCGGGCCATACCCAAAAGAAGTAATCTTAGATTTTGCTATTCTTGCAAATCAATCGATGTTTCTGATTACAGGACCTACAGGATCAGGAAAAACAAGTATATTAGATGCCATTGTGTATGCTTTATATGGTCAAACCAGTGGTGGTCTTCGCGATGGATCAGATATGCGTAGTGATTATGCAGATACTACTACCCCTACATCAGTGATGTTTGAGTTTCAGGTAGGTGATCATCGGTATCGAATGGAGCGAACACCGAAACAAGAATTGCAGAAAAAGCGTGGTACAGGTACACGAACAGTATTAGCTACGGCCTCTATCAGTGAATGGAGGGATGATGCATGGAAATTACTCACTACGAAAGCTCAAGAAATTCGTGACTATGTGCAACAGATTATCGGGTTTCGGGTGGATCAATTTTTGCAAGTCGTTTTATTGCCACAAGGTGATTTTAGAAAACTGTTAGTAGCACCTACATCAGAACGGGAAATATTGCTACATACGATTTTTAAAACATCTATCTATAAACGCATGCAAGATGTACTGAAAGAAGAACTAGCGGAGTCCACCGTAGGAATTCAAGATACATTACAAAAAGTAGACATTTTATTGGGCACCTATAAGGTGAATACTTTGCAGGACTTAGTAGCGTTAGTAGAAGAAGAACGTAAGCTGTTAATTGCTCGTGAAGGAGAACGCAAGGAGAAACAAGAACAATATGAATCTTTGCAAACTGCCTATACAAAGTATGAAGCCTACACTCATTTGCTAGCTCGCAAGGATCAACATAGTAAGGTGTTAGCTAGTCACAAAGCGGGAGAAAGAGAACATATTGCATTAGGGGAAACCATTGACCGTTGGGAACGACTGCAAGAAGTTCGGAGGTCTATAAAAGACTATGATAGATTGCAAGATATTTTTAGAACGGACAATGAAAAATTAGAAGCCTTGAAAATATCGTTGCAGTTCGTGGAAGGAGGTTTACAAACCTTAGAGTCTAAGTGGAAACAGGTAGTAGCTCAAGAGGAAACGTATGCAAAGCAACAAGAGCAATACCACCAATTACAGGCCTTACAACAAGAAGTGGAACAGTATCGTGAATTGTTTGAGAAGCAGATGGTATTGGCCTCAGATCGAGAGCAAAAGGTAGAGCAACAGAAGACATTGCAACAGCTATTAGCAACAAGTCGTGCAGAGTTAGATGTACATCGTAATACTGTGGGAAAGATGAATCTAGAGTTGCAAAGTTATGCATCATTAGGTGAGGAAAAATTATGTGCTAGCGAATTACGGTCTTGGTGGGAATCTATCAAGGGCGTAGTAGAAAAACTACGTGTCCTTTGGGAGCATCGAGTGATTCAGGAGGCGCAATTGGAAGAGGCTCGGAAGGTCTGTATGACGAGAGAAGGTATGTACCATCATAACGAGCAATTGTTGCGACAACACCAAGCCTATGAAGTGAGTTTGCAAATAGAAGAGCAAGTGCCGTGTCCTGTCTGTGGTTCCTTAGAACATCCACAATTAGCACAAGCTCCATCGGAAGAGATTGTGCGAGAAACGGTAGACCGCCTCCGCCAAGAGTTTCAAGAAAGTCAAACACAGGTGGTTACATTACAAACTAAATTAACACACAGTGAACAAGAAGTGGAACAGTATGGTAGAGAATGGAGTCGCCTATGCGAGGCGTATCCAAAGGTAATAGAGACCGTACGAAGAGATTCTTTAATACATCTTGGGGATAGTTTACAAGCAGCGTCGGAAGCTTTGAAAGTAGCAGTGATAGAAGATCGTATCCAATGGTGGAAAACAGCTGTTGATGAAGAAGTCATTGATCAAGGTTTTAAAGATATACAAAAAGAGTTAGGGATTGCAGAAATCACAAAACTAGAGTTGGAAGAACGCTTAAGAACACTGCAGAACACATTACAAACAGAAGAAGCTAGCCTTCATGCAAGAGAACTAGAATTGACAGTCTTAGAGGGTCAGTTAGAGTCAGTTACGCAGGAATTACAGCACATAACGATAGAAATGCGTCGTATTGAAACTAGCATCGCTCCTTTTACGGTGGATACATATATGGCCGAAGTGAAAAAACTAGCAGAGTCTTTGAAACAGTATGAATCGGATTGTAAAGCAATAAATGAGGAACGACAAGCGAGTCAGGAGAAACGGACTGTACTCTACGCCCAAGTAAAAGCACTAAAAGAACAGCAAGTTCGTATGATACAGGACATGGAGACGTTGAGTCTAGAAATTGAACAGGTATTACAAGAAGAATCACTCACCATGGATACGTTTAAAGAACAATCTGACACATTTGATAAATTACCAAAGTGGAAAGATACTTTTAGTGCCTATGTCAATGAATCGTTGCGATTAACATCACTCTTAGAAGAAGTGGAGCAGAATATGGCTGCCTATATCACAGTGCCAAAGGAAATCTCCAAGGAATCAGTAGATAGTTTACAACAAGAATTAAAAGACTTAGGAGAAGCTATCGGCACTCTAAAATCGCAAGTGATAGGTAAAGAAAAATCGATTCAAGAGATTTCTGATTTAGAAGCGGCTACTAAAGAGCTGTCAGGACGTCGGACCTTTATCTTCGGCTTAGCCGATTTAGCCAATGGTGGCGACACGGGCATGAAAGGTGTGAGCTTTGAACGGTATGTGCTAGGTGCTATCTTAGAAGAAGTATTGAGTGCGGCGAACTTACGACTTCATGATATGAGCCGTGGGCGCTATCGCTTGGAACGATCCTTAGAAGAAGGTGGCCGTGGCGCGCGAGGACTAGACATTGCAGTCTTTGATTCCTATACGGGGGCAAGCCGTCCTGCAAACACTCTATCCGGTGGAGAAACTTTCTTGGCATCCTTAGGACTTGCTATGGGTTTGGCGGATGTTATCCAATCCTATGCGGGAGGTATTCATCTAGATACTATGTTTATTGATGAAGGCTTTGGTACATTAGACCTAGATACGTTAGATGTGGCTATGGAAACATTGGTGGCATTACAATCCCAAGGTCGATTGGTGGGGATTATATCTCATGTGCCAGAATTACAACAACAAATTGGTGCACACTTGGTAGTGGCAAAAACCGATGAGGGAAGCAGAGCCTACTTTCAGGTGCAATGATTGTATTCCCGTAGTACCTATGTTAGAATAATACTGTTATTTACTAGGAATTAAGGAGGAAGTATGAAATTTAGCTTTGCTCATAATAATATTAATGTGAAAGATTTGGATAAAAGTTTATCCTTTTACAAAGAAGCATTAGGATTAGAAGAGGTAGATCATATTGATGGAGAAGATGGAGCTTTCAAAATTGTCTATTTAGGAGATGGTACCAATCCACATCGTTTGGAGTTAACTTGGTTGCGTGATTGGGATTGCCCATACAATTTAGGTGATAATGAATTCCATGTGGCATTCTATGTAGACGATTATGAAGGAGCTTTGGCTAAACATAAGGCTATGAATTGTGTAGTCTATGAAAATGAAGCGATGGGCATTTATTTTATTGCTGATCCAGATGGATATTGGACTGAAATTATCCCAGCAGGAGCCTATTAATATGGAGCATATGTTAACACGCCTACAATGGTTAGTAGGGGAAGAAAAAATTAAAGCTTTGCAAGGTAAAAAAGTCCTTCTATTTGGATGTGGCGGTGTTGGCTCTTTTGCATTAGAAGCGTTAGTGCGTTCTGGAGTAGGTCATATTGTCATTGTTGATGGCGATCAAGTGACGGTGAGTAATATCAATCGTCAGCTCATTGCCTTGCCGAGCACTGTTGGCCAACGTAAGGTAGAGGTGGCAAAAGAGCGAGCGTTAGCTATTAACCCTAATCTACATATTGAGGCTTATGATATGGTCTATACTGGTGAAAGTCATCCAACTTTCATCACTGATATAGCCCCGGATTTTGTGATTGATGCTATCGATATGGTAAGTGCTAAACTATCCATCATCGAAACGTGTTATAATAGTCATATACTTTGTATATCTTCTATGGGGACGGGCAATAAAATGTGGCCGGACCAATTGAAGATTACAGATATTAGTAAGACCCATACATGCCCATTGGCGAAGGTGATGCGTAAAGAATTACGCCGTCGTGGCATTAAAAAGCAAGCTGTATTATTTTCGACAGAACAACCGATGACACCGAACCGTGATGATGATTCTAGAAGTCCAGGTTCCTGTGGATTTGTTCCTTCTGTAGCAGGATTGCATTTAGCGGGTCACGTGATTAGAACTTTTTTGGAGGTACAGTAATGAAAAAAGCAATTATTCATATGGAATACGGTGACATTGTTATCGAATTATTTGAAAACGAAGCTCCTGGTACAGTAGCTAACTTTATAAAATTGATTAAAGAAGGTTTCTATGACACATTGAAATTCCATCGTGTTATCCCAGGCTTCGTAGCACAAGGTGGCTGCCCAATGGGTACTGGTGTAGGTGGTCCTGGGTATACAATCCCTTGCGAAACTGAAGGTAACCCACACAAACACGTTCGTGGCGCTTTGTCCATGGCACATCGTGGACCTAACACGGGTGGTAGCCAATTTTTTATCGTATACGAACCACAACCTCATTTGAATGGAGTTCATACAGTATTCGGTCAAGTCATCGAAGGTATGGATGTAGTCGATAAAATCCAACAAGGCGACCGTATGCAAACTGTTGAGGTCGTAGAGGACTAATGGCAGGTATTAAACGCTATCGCTTAGAACATCCAGAATGGTTGCAAGTGAAAATGAAGGGGAACTTTTCTTTTGGTTATGACCAAGAATGGTATGAAGATGCGTGGAAACGCTTAGCAGGTTGTGGACCAACGACGGCAACTCAAGTGATTTCTTATGTACTATTTCGTGATGGTCACCTTTCATTAACAAACTATGCAGATGGAGAACAGGCATTAGTGCGAATGAATCAAGTATGGGAATACGTCCGACCTCGCTATGGTGGAGGGCTCTATAAAAGCACTTGGTGGGAACAAGGTGTGAACCAATATATGGCGGACCATCATTTGTCATATACGGTGAAGCGTTTACCGATTATGCCATTGAAAGGGAGTCGGTATACCTTAGAAGAGGTGACAGAGTTTATTCAAACTGGATTGGAACAGAATTGCCCGGTAGCATTTTTAAATCGTCATCGTGGACAAGAAGAAGGCCTATCTACTTGGCATTGGGTTCCCATTGTATCTATGCAGATCAATCATGATGACACACGATGTGTTGTCTACGATGAAGGTATGGAACGAACGTTTTCACTACGCCGCTGGTTACGAGATAATTTACTGGGTGGAGCTTTTTTATACATCCAGTCACAATGTGAGGAGTAAGAAATGACACAATGGATTAAAGAAATGCAATCCCCTCATCTTGCGTTAAGCGCAGAGGTGGATGAAATTTTATATTCTGGAAAATCCGACTTCCAAACTATCGAAGTCGCCCATAGTTTAGAATATGGGAATATGCTTGTTTTGGATGGAGTGTTTCAAACATCGGAACGAGAAGAGTTTGTGTATCACGAGATGATGAGCCACATCCCATTATTCTTGCACCCAAACCCTAAGCATGTATTGATTATCGGTGGCGGTGATGGTGGCGTTGCTAGAGAGTGTGTACGTCATAACTGTGTAGAAACAGTGACAATGGTAGAAATCGATGGTAAAGTAGTGGAATTAGCAAAACAATACTTGCCTTCTATTGCTGATGCTATGATTCGCCAAGACCCTAAATTAACAGTAACGATTGGCGACGGTATTGGGCATGTAGCGGAAAAAGAAAATTTCTATGATGTGATCATTGTAGATTGCTCTGACCCAATTGGCCCTGGTGAAGGTTTATTTACAGAAGAATTTTACAAAAATACACATCGTGCCTTAAAAGAGGATGGTTTATTTGTACAACAAACAGAATCTCCAGTGATGCATCAACAATTGGTGTCTGATGTATTCTACTATGTGAATAAACACTTCCCTGTGACTCGTCTATATACAGCGTTCATTCCGTTATATCCAACAGGTATGCATTGCTTTACCATGGGGTCCAAAAAACACGATCCATTGATGTGGGAACCAAGTCGTGAACTCGATTTTACAACTAAATACTATAACTATGGCATCCAAAAATCTGCGTTCGTATTGCCAAACTTTGTGAAACAATATTTACAAGAAAGAATTGCAGAGTAGACTATATACCTAGGAGTGCTATAGATAGGTAATGATGAACTAGCACTTTCCTGATGAAAGTGCTAGTTTTGCGTATAGAGTAGAAAGTAAGCAAACGTTGACAGTCGATAATTGATGACATATTTATAATAACTATACAGATCTGAAAATTATTTGTGATATATAGTATTGAAATTCCTAGTGAATAGGTATACAATAAGAACAATATTATATTTATAATGAAAGATATATAATACACTCGTATTCATGTGAATTAACAAAAGGGGAGACTTATAATGAAACAATATGATTTATTAGTCATCGGCTTTGGTAAAGCTGGTAAAACATTAGCTGCTACATTTGGCAAAGAAGGAAAACAAGTTGCTTTAATTGAACAAGATCCAGCTATGTATGGTGGCACATGTATCAATATCGGATGTATTCCTACTAAAACTATGATCGTAGGTGCAGATAAAGGTAAAAGCTACGAAGCAGCGAAGGCGACTCGTGATACAGTAGTAAGCAAATTAAATGCGAAAAACTTAAACATGTTAACATCCAATCCGAATGTAACAGTGTATACTGGTCATGGTCAATTTACTTCCAATAAAGAAGTAAAAGTAACAACAGCAGATGGCGTGGAAACGTTGACAGCTGAAATTATCATCATCAATACTGGTGCTACTAATGTAGTACTTCCAATCCCAGGTCTATCTACCTCTAAATTTGTATATAACAGCACTGAGTTACAAGCCATTCCAACATTGCCAAAACGTTTAGGTATTATTGGTTGTGGTAACATCGGTATTGAGTTCGCTAATCTATATGCGCGTTTAGGTGCTGAGGTAACTGCTTTTGAAAGTGGTGACAGAATCTTAAAACGCGAAGATGCAGATGTAGCTGCGTTAGCGCAACAATATTTAGAAGAAGATGGTATTCACTTCCATTTCAATGCTGTTACAAAAGAAATTAAAAACGTAGGTGATACGGTAGTGGTAGTGACTGAAAGTGGAGAAGAATTCGTTTTCGATGCCTTGTTACATGCTACAGGTCGTAAAGCAAATACAGAAGGTCTTGGCTTAGAACATACAGATATTGAGGTTCGCCCTAATGGATCTATTGTAACGGATGAAACGTTGATGACGGCTGTTCCTAATGTGTTTGCTGTAGGGGATGTGAATGGTGGTCCTCAATTCACTTATATATCCCTTGATGATTTCCGTATTGTAAATCGTGTATTGCACGGAGATGAAAGCTACAAATTAGAAAACCGTACGCATGTACCGTATTCTACTTTCATTACACCTGCCTTATCCCATGTAGGTTTACATGAAGAAGAAGCAAAAGAACAATACTCAAATGCAGTGACTGCTGCATTACCAGTAAATAATATGCCACGCCATGCAGTAAACCAAGACCCACGTGGTATATTTAAATTAACAGTTAACAAAGATACTGGTCTAATCCTAGGTGCTACTTTATTTGGTAAAAACTCTGAAGAGTTAATTAATATCATTAAAATGGCGATGGACAACGATATTAAGTATACATACTTACGTGACCAAATCTTTACACATCCAACAATGGCTGAAAACTTAAATGATTTAGCTAAGCTAATTTAAGCTAGAATAGTATACTATAACTAGAGGCGTGTAGGGGAGACCTTATGTGCCTCTAGTTTTATATTTATATAAAAGAGTTATAGGAAGGTATAATGAGAAATAGTAAAATTTAAGAATATGCATAGCAAATGGGTAGTAGCAAAATATGATATTGGTATAGATTTTGTATGAAAAGAGGGGATCCAATGTACTAGAGAAACAAGAGCAAAGAAGTCATGAATATGAGGTATCAAAGAAGAGTTAGAACGAGGTGATTAAAAATAAAAAAAGGGTTTACAAGATATAGATTGTTTGTTATACTATAAAAACATCGGCGATAGCTCACTGGATGAATCAAGTGTTCATAGTGAGATAGTGCAACAGTTAAAAAAGTTTTTTAAAAAGTGGTTGACACAAAAAACTTTAACTGATATACTAAATATCGTTGTAAGGCACGACAGTGCTAAACAGAATAAATATCCTGTGGTGGGTATGGTGAAGCGGTTAACACGGCGGATTGTGGCTCCGTTATGCATGGGTTCGATCCCCATTACTCACCCCACAACACAGGGGTGTAGCCAAGCGGTAAGGCATCGGACTTTGACTCCGACATGCGATGGTTCGATCCCATCCACCCCTGCCATTTTATGACCCACTAGCTCAGTTGGCAGAGCACCTGACTTTTAATCAGGGTGTCCCGCGTTCGAGTCGCGGGTGGGTCACCATTTACTGCTTTATGTAGTATGAGGATATATGATCTTTGAAAACTGAACAATGTAAGGTAATTACTTCGAAAGAAGTAAACATAAGCCAGAGTGCGGGTTTCACGAAGTTGAAACCAACCAAATAAATTCTAGCCAAGCAATTGGCAACAACGAAAATGAATGAGCTATCAAATAGCTTCAAG
>NZ_RQVA01000027.1:0-6052 GCF_003992255.1 Veillonella sp. CHU110
AAGAATAGCACTAGCTATTTAGATAGCTAGTGCTAAGAACTTTTTATATGAGCAGCCCCCACATTTGACAAAGAGCCAAAAAATACACAGCAGAACAATTTCTGCTGTGCTTCATACGGCTGACCTGGTCTTTGCCCCCACACTCGCCTGCTGGAAGGTTCGCTCATAAGCTGTGCTCCCCACTACTACTTCTCTCGATATCTCGGCAGGACTTACATCTAAGCCGCACCATGCTCACAACTTTTCGTTGCTTACGTGGATCGTTTTGCCTGCGACTGGCCTCGACTTTCAACCACAGACCCGTAATATGATTTTATTATAATCGAAAGAAATATATTTGTCACTCTTCTTCCATCATGATTTTTTACATGTTTCCTATATCATTTTTATATAGCAAACTTAAAAAAAAGACTTGCTTTTTTTCATCAAATATACATGTATATCAATCTATCCCTTATCTATCACATTCTCACTAATACTATCAGTTTCTCTAAATTTTCAGTGCATTTTTGTCCACTCTGTAGGGTATATTCAAGGCCTTTAAATTATTGTATAATGTGTGTACTAAAGTAAACGAAGAATTTTAAAACGGTGCTATTTCTAATGAAATTATCACCGTTTCAGTAAGTTAGGAAGGGTTTGCACATGTTTATGTTATCATTAATTCAAGAGTCAGGAGCATATGAGCAAGAGTCTAGCAGCTTAGAAGTCATCTCTGCTCAACTTTTGCAAATGATTCAAATGAAAAGCCAAACTTTATATGTGCACTCTGTGCAAGTGGCCAACTATGCAGTTGCTATTGCAGCCAAGATGGGCTTGCCAAAAGGTGAAATTGAATTAATTCGTCATGCTGCTTACCTTCATGACTTAGGATTAATTTGCTTACCTACCACAACATTAATGAAGTTCCCTTACTTCAATCGTCAAGAACTTTCCAAGTACAAACAACATCCAGTGTTTGGTGCCAGTATGATTGAAAATTATCCATGTTGCCAGCCAATCATTCCATACATTAAATATCATCATGAAAGATGGGATGGCACAGGATTTCCTAAACATTTACGAGGAGCTAATATTCCATTAGGTGCTCGCATCATTGGAATTGCTGATTACTATGTCACATCTATTGATCCTTCATCAGATACGACATTACAACCTCATAGCCAAATAAAACAAGACTTATTCCGTCATTCGGGAACACAATTTGATCCAGAAATTGTTAAAACATTCATAGAAATCTTAGGATAACCATTAGGCTCCACTTGCTAAAGTGAGAGCCTTTATGTTTGCTCTAGGAAAATAGCTTTTTAAAGTATCTGCCGCTTCTACTAAGGTGGCTCCTGTGGTATATATATCATCCACAATGAGTATTTCTGTTGGCATTGGTACCAATTGCTTAGCTTTAGATAGAGAAACTAAAAAATGCCCCTTCATATTCTGCTTGCGTTCTTCTTTCGTCAATGTCCACATCGGCTTCGAACCATCTAATTTAATAAGTATATCTTCCCAACGCCATTGCTGTTGTATCACCCAATTTTTAAATAATAGATCTACTTGATTGTATCCACGTATATGACGTTTACTTTCACTAATGGGAATAGGCACCACTATATCAGGTGTATAACGGATATCTGAACAAGTAATTGTAAAACGTTGCAAAAAAGGAGCGGCTCCTAGAGCTCGCTCCTTTTTTCTATTGAATTTTATATCGTGTAACATCGTTTTGATGCCACCTATATAATCGGCCAGTATATATATCCAGTCTAAAGAAGAATACCTAGATCCCTCTAAGCGGCGTTCGTGCCATACTTCATTAAAACAGGCTGTACACCATTCTCCTTGCCCATACACATCTTTTCCACAATGAACACATGTTGGCGGACACAAAATATCCCAAATTCGCATTAGAATTCCCCCTCTAGTCGCTCTTTGAATAGAGTATATCTATATTGGTTATCTTCTCGAGATACAGCCGTTCCCAGCGCTTCTTGACTGCCGATAATTAGCACCTTATCTTTTGCACGTGTGATAGCTGTATATAATAGATTTCGTTGCAGCATAATATTGTAAGCTGAAATAAATGGCAACAAAATACGAGAATATTCACTCCCCTGCGCCTTGTGAACGGTAATGGCATACGCTAAAGACATAGATAGCATATCTTCTTCATTCATCAGTACTCGTTTATCTGGAAATTGTATATGTACACACTTTCCAAGGATACTCGTAATCAGACCAATCTCTCCATTATACACATCTTGCTCGTAATTATTTTCCATTTGGATGACTTTATCTCCTACTCGGAAGATGTTACCATCTACTTTCATCTCTTCTCGATCTGGATGTTTCGGATTTAACAATTCTTGTAAATACTTTGAAATAGCACTACTACCAATAGGACCTTTACGCATAGGACATACAATTTGTATATCTAAGTCAGATTCCACAGATTTCAATTCTGTTTCATAAAGCTCTTGTAATGCTGAAAGTACACTGTCCACACTATGAGCTTCTTCAAAGTGAAACTCCTCACACTGTGTCAATTCCGGCATCTCTCCATGATTGATTCTATAGGCATTATCAATGATTCGATGACCCTCTTGTTGACGATAGATATGATGTAATTCCTGATACGGAACTACTGTACTTTGTAACATATCACGTAATACAAAACCGGCGCCAATAGGCGGCAACTGATCAACATCACCAACCAATATCACAAAAGCCATTGGTGGTATCGCTTGTATTAAGGCATAATAAAGCTCTAAATTCAACATCGATGATTCATCGACGATGACAACATCTACCTCTAACTGATCATCTTGGTTTCTGCTAAATTGATATCCTCCTGCTACCGCCTCTGGTTCTAGCAACCGATGAATGGTAAACGCTTCTTGTTCTGTCGCTTCTGATAAACGCTTGGCTGCTCGACCTGTTGGTGCACAAAGTACAATACGCTTTTTATTCCCTTGTCGAAATCCTTCCACTAAAGCTTTAATAATGGTGGTCTTACCAGTACCAGGTCCACCTGTAATAATAGAAAACCGATGACTAAGGGCCATAATAATAGCTTGTTTCTGCTCGTCTCCCAAAGCCATCCCCTGCCTAGCTTCATATTGTTCGCACAGCGTATGTCCATCAATAGTTGTATCTGGATCCGACTCTAAAAATTCACGTGTAAATGATACACTATCATCCTCTGCTCGGTATAGTTCAGGGCGATAGATATACACGACACCATCATACTCCACCTGATAATACACTTTAGCTTCTAATAAATATTCTAATCGTTCAACAATCGAGTCAATATAGTCATCACCTAATAGATTCGACAGTTGCACCATTAATTCCTCTATAGGCATGCAAGTATGTCCATATTCAGTGATCTGCTTCATCGTATATAGAATACCTGCATCTAATCGGTACTCACTATGAAAAGGAAACTCTAAAGCATCTGCAAATCTATCGACTACAGGAAATGGTAGGCTTTCATCAATGCGAAGCAATTGGTACGGGTTATGTCGAATGACCTCTACCGCTTTCGCACCGTATACCTCATATAGCTTACGGCTCCAGCGATTACTCATATGGTAGGTGGCAAAAAATTCATTAATATCTTGTAGCACCCCTTCACCTAGCAAGGTGCGATATAAATCTTCTCTCACGCGTTTTCCTACATTAGGAATCCCCAAAATAGCCATAGGGTTTTCTTCTTGTAATACATCTAAGATAGATTCATTAAAGTAGTCCAAGATTTTATGTAGCGTTTTTGGGCCTAATCCTTTGACCCCTAAATTTTCTAGATATCGCCTAGCCCCAGCCATCGTATCAGGCATAATACGCTGCATGCTTTCCACTCGTATCTGTCTACCATATTTTTTATGTACTACCATCGTGCCTTTTACTTCTAGCTCATCTCCTACTTTAGGCACTTCTATGTTGCCAGCACAAGGATGATCCTCATTTTGAAAGTCTCGTACGATAAATACGCAAAAATCATTCTTTGGTGATGCATATATGACACGGTATACAGTTCCTAATATAGTGATCATAGGGATGCATTAGGTAAAGCCGCAATGACAGCTTTTACTACATCTGCTACATTGCTGATATTTTCAATCTTAATATGGCTAACACGCTCATAAATTGGCTGTCTTTCTTCATATAAACGGAAAATATATTCAATACTTTCTTTTAACAAAGGACGGATTTCCATATCTAAATCATCAAGAATTTGCTTTACATCACGTTGGATTAACACCACATAACCAGATTCACGCATCAGTTCAGCTGTGGCATCACATAATACAGTGCCACCACCAGTAGCAATGACACTCGCTTTTTTGTGGCTCACTAAATCTTGAATGACTTCAAGCTCTAATTGATGGAATTCATCTTCTCCATCATGAATAATAATATTTTGAATAGATTTCCCTGTTCGTTCTTGAATCTCTGTGTCTACATCGAAAAACTCAAGTCCCAATGTTTGTGCCAAGGCTTTACCAATGGTAGTCTTCCCTGCTCCAGGCATACCAATTAAGAAAATATGTTGATGAATATGGTTTTTTTCATATTCTTTACAAATACGAATCACTTCTCCCATAAACTCTTTGGCATAGTCCTCTAAATCAGGATTATTTAAAGATGTAACAGCTAAATTTAACACTTCTTCTTCTCGTTTTGCATCATGAATTTGCATTTGATGCTCTTCTTTATATTTAGCAATGTCTACTACAATCGATAAACGTTCCTCGAATAAACGAATCAACTCTTTATTAATAGCATCAATTTTTTGGCGACTTTCTTGTAACTTCATATCTTTATCCTCTTTTATATTCTGTATGCTGTAAATGCTCTAAGGCGAAGGCTTTATCATCTTCCATTTGATCAATGAGAGCTTGCAAGGAATCGAACTTTACCTCTCCTCGAATGAATGCAAGAAACTCTACAGTGGCAACTTTTCCATATACATCATCAGAAAAGTTGAACAAATGAGTTTCATAGCGATGGTATTGATTCGTAAACGTTGGATTATCCCCCATATTTCCTACCGCTCCATACCATTTGCCATCTATCTGCACTTGATTCACATAGACACCATCTGCCGGTGTTGCCATCTCATCTGGAAAATGAAAGTTCAGCGTAGGAAACCCTAGGGTACGACCTCGTTGATCTCCTTTCACTACAGTCCCTGTAAATCGATATGGTCTACCTAGCATTTGGTTGGCCAGTTCAATATCACCTCTCAACACACTACTACGTATAGCTGTACTAGAGATGGGAGCATCGATCCAATCATAGCGCACCAACTCTTGATCGTGAACTTCTATGCTTGGATACAACTCTCGAATCAGTGCTGAATTACCTTGTCCCTTATATCCAAAGTTAAAATTGGTACCTACCACAATTTTAGGTACATTACGGTTGGCACAAAGAGTATGAATAAACTCTGTTCCAGATTGTGCCAATAATGCTTCGGACATAGGCAGTTCTAACAAATAGTCAACACCTAACTCTGCTAATACAGCATACCGTTCTTCTCGTTGCAATAAACGAGGTGGAATATACTTAGGTTGTAATATAGTAAATGGATGGGCATCGAAGGTAACAATCACAGAAGCTCCCTTGTACTCTTTGGCACTATCAACAACTTCTTTAATGATCGATTGATGACCTAAATGCAGTCCATCAAAGGTTCCCATACCATATACAATGGGTTCTTGTATCGTATCTAACTCTGATATCGTATATAAAACGTTCATACTAATCCTTATCTTTTGAAATATGAAATAGAACTTTTATTTCAGTGTACTCTTTATTATATCACAATCCTAAAGGATAAACAGTAGCACCCATGTATACATGTCTTTCAAAGATATTCTAATGATAAACTTGAACTCATATAAAAAGATGTAAACCTAGACAATACTATGAAGTCATACATATAGTATGGTACATAAAGAAAACACCTAATATAGGCTCTTTGTCAAATGTGGGGGCTGCTCATATAAAAAGTTCTTAGCACTAGCTATCTAAATAGCTAGTGCTATTC
>NZ_RQVA01000029.1:0-3058 GCF_003992255.1 Veillonella sp. CHU110
AATTTATGATTTGGTCTCTTAGAGTTGACTCTAAGGGTTAGACCAAGCACATAGATTCTCTAAATTAACTTATAAGGTGAGAGCATCCGAAAGGATGACTCTAAAGCAAAGACATAACCATATGTCACTATCAAGTAAAGATAGTAAGGGCATACGGTGGATGCCTTGGCTATACTGGCCGAAGAAGGACGCGGTAAGCTGCGAAAAGCTACGGAGAGGTGCAAGCGACCATTGACCCGTAGATATCCGAATGGGGGAACCCGGCAGAGTGAAGCTCTGTCACCCATACCAGAGAGTATGAGGAGGGCACCTGGGGAACTGAAACATCTAAGTACCCAGAGGAAAAGTAATCAAACGAGATTCTCTTAGTAGCGGCGAGCGAACGGGGAAGAGCCCAAACCGGACTGGTTCGCCAGACCGGGGTTGAGGACTGCTAACAAGCATAAATGGGATAGACGAACCGACTTGGAACGGTCGGCCGAAGAAGGTGAAAGCCCTGTAGTCGAAATCCTGCATATGTGGAGCAGTATCCAGAGTACCACGAGACACGTGAAACCTTGTGGGAAGCAGGGGGGACCACCCTCCAAGGCAAAATACCAGTATGGACCGATAGCGCATAGTACCGTGAGGGAAAGGTGAAAAGCACCCCGGGAGGGGAGTGAAAGAGAACCTGAAACCGTATGTCTACAAACAGTCGAAGACCGTATAATTGCAGGTCGACGGCGTGCCTATTGAAGAATGAACCGGCGAGTTACTGTCACTAGCGAGGTTAAGCGGAAAACGTGGAGCCGAAGCGAAAGCGAGTCTGAATAGGGCGAATAGTTAGTGGTAGTAGACCCGAAACCGTAGTGATCTATCCATGGCCAGGTTGAAGCACAGGTAAAATTGTGTGGAGGACCGAACTCGTGAGCGTTGAAAAGCTTTGGGATGAGTTGTGGATAGGGGTGAAATGCCAATCGAACACGGAGATAGCTGGTTCTCCCCGAAATAGCTTTAGGGCTAGCCTCATGGTAAAGAGTATAGGCGGTAGAGCTCTGATCGGGCTAGGGCCCACACCGGGTACCGAACCTAGTCAAACTACGAATGGCTATACTTATACATGGGAGTCAGACTATGAGTGATAAGGCCCATAGTCAAGAGGGAAACAGCCCAGACCACCGACTAAGGCCCCCAATGCTGCATTAAGTGGCAAAGGATGTGGAGTTTCCAAAACAACCAGGATGTTGGCTTAGAAGCAGCCACCATTTAAAGAGTGCGTAATAGCTCACTGGTCGAGAGACTCTGCGCCGAAAATGTCCGGGGCTAAAATGCAGAGCCGAAGTCGTGGCAATGGTAGCAATACCATTGGGTAGGGGAGCGTTCTTATTGGGTTGAAGCAGTACCGGAAGGAGCTGTGGACTGGTAAGAAGTGAGAATGCCGGTATGAGTAGCGAAAAGAAAGGTGAGAATCCTTTCCACCGAAAGCCTAAGGGTTCCTGAGCAACGATCGTCGTCTCAGGGTAAGTCGGGACCTAAGCCGAGGCGGAAAAGCATAGGCGATGGACAACAGGTTGAAATTCCTGTACTAGTATGAATTGTTTGATCGATGGAGTGACGCAAACAGGTAGGTTAGCATGCGATTGGAAGTGCATGTTTAAGCGTGTAGGTTGAGTAATAGGTAAATCCGTTACACTAAAAGCTGAGGCGTGATGACGAGCTCAAAAGAGCGAAGTAATTGATCCTAAGTTGCCGAGAAAAGCTTCTAGGTAGAGACATACTACCCGTACCAAAACCGACACAGGTAGGCGGGGAGAGAATCCTAAGGTGCGCGGGAAAACCCTCGTTAAGGAACTCGGCAAAATGCATCCGTAACTTCGGGAAAAGGATGACCCATGTAGTGTGAAAGCTTGTAACGGCTGGAGCATGAATGGGTGGCACAAGAGAGGCGCAAGCGACTGTTTACCACAAACACAGGTGCCTGCTAAAGCGAAAGCTGACGTATAGGTGCTGACACCTGCCCGGTGCTGGAAGGTTAAGAGGAGGGGTTAGGAGTAATCCGAAGCTTTGAATTGAAGCCCCAGTAAACGGCGGCCGTAACTATAACGGTCCTAAGGTAGCGAAATTCCTTGTCGGGTAAGTTCCGACCCGCACGAAAGGTGTAACGACTTGCGCACTGTCTCAACGAGGGACCCGGTGAAATTGAAGTACCTGTGAAGATGCAGGTTACCCGCGACTGGACAGAAAGACCCCATGGAGCTTTACTGTAACTTAGGATTGATTTTAGTTAATGAATGTACAGGATAGGTGGGAGACGTAGAAGCTAGGGCGCTAGTCTTAGTGGAGTCGCTGTTGGGATACCACCCTTTGATTAATTGAAATCTAACGGGAAGAGTAACGACCTTCCGGACAGTCCTAGGTGGACAGTTTGACTGGGGCGGTCGCCTCCTAAAGAGTAACGGAGGCGCCCAAAGGTTCCCTCAGAGCGGACGGAAATCGCTCGAAGAGTGTAAAGGCAGAAGGGAGCTTGACTGCGAGACCAACAAGTCGAGCAGGGACGAAAGTCGGGCTTAGTGATCCGGTGGTGCCGAGTGGAAGGGCCATCGCTCAACGGATAAAAGCTACCCTGGGGATAACAGGCTAATCTCTCCCAAGAGTCCATATCGACGGGGAGGTTTGGCACCTCGATGTCGGCTCATCACATCCTGGGGCTGAAGTAGGTCCCAAGGGTTCGGCTGTTCGCCGATTAAAGTGGTACGTGAGCTGGGTTCAGAACGTCGTGAGACAGTTCGGTCCCTATCCATCGCGGGCGAAAGAAACTTGAAGGGGGCTGCTCCTAGTACGAGAGGACCGGAGTGGACGAACCGCTGGTGTACCAATTATCCTGCCAAGGGTACAGTTGGGTAGCTACGTTCGGGACGGATAAACGCTGAAAGCATCTAAGCGTGAAACCAGCCTTGAGATGAGGTTTCTCATAGCATAAGCTAGTAAGATCCCATGTAGACGACATGGTTGATAGGCCAGGTGTGGAAGTGCTGTAAGGCATGGAGCTGACTGGTACTAATAGATCGAGGGCTTTACT
>NZ_RQVA01000030.1:0-3356 GCF_003992255.1 Veillonella sp. CHU110
CCATTGAAAACTGCCTTGGTAAATCCAAATCCAGCAGCAGACAAAACAGGCACAACAAGCCCAACAGCATTGAACAATGTAACATCTGGATTGAACAAATATGGCGATCAAGTAGATGGTAAACCAGTAGAAGGTACAACAACTGCTAATACAGGATTAATTGACTTATCTACACCAGCAGATGGTGGGGCACCAAAAGTAAGCGACAACACAGCGGCGACAGTAGGTGATTTACGTAACATGGGCTGGATTGTATCTGCTGACAAAACAACAGGTGATTTGGAACATGCATATTCTGCAACAGTGAAAAATGCAAACGAAGTGAAATTCGTAGGCACAGGTACAGCTATCGTATCTGGGGAAACTAAAGACGGTGTGCGTACGATCACTGTGAATGTAGATGACCAAGTATCCACTAATAACGCAACAACACCAGTTGTATATACAAAAGCAGATGGTACAAAAGTATATCCAATTAAAGGTGAAAACGGTGCTATTACATACCATACAACTCCAGATGGAAAAGGTGATAATGACCAAGAAGTTCCAGGCACAGAGGTAATTACATCTGTCAACAGTCCTGATGGCACAATAACACCAGCTACATTAGCCAACGTAGCAGGCAACTTGGATGGCGCTAAAAAAGATACAACGGCACCAAAAGCAGAAGCTGCTGCACCAAATACAACAAATAAAGATGGCGATAAATACATCAATCCTAACAATGCAGCTACTGTAGGTGACGTATTAAATGCAGGTTGGAACTTACAAGAAAATGGAACAGCGAAAGACTTCGTAAAACCATATGACACAGTAAACTTTGTGAACGGTGGCAATACGACAGCAGTTGTTACAACGAATGCGGAAGGTACTGTAAGTAATGTATCTTTCAACGTAACAGGCTTACCTGTGACATACACAACTGAAGATGGAAAACCAGTATCTAAAGTAGGTGACAAATTCTACAAAGTGAACGAACAAGGTCAACCTATCAGTGAAGCAGGTAAACCAGCGGTGAAAACAAATGATGCTGGTAAATTAGTAGATGAAGATGGCACTGAGATTGAACCAATCAATCCAGCAACTACTCCGTTGAAAAATGCATTGGTAAATCCAAACCCAGCAGCAGACAAAACAGGTACAACAAGTCCAACACAATTAACAAATGTAGAAGGTAATTTAGTCGGCGCTAAAACAGGTACTGATACACCAACTACAGAACAGGCAGCGCCAACGTTAGGAAGTGCTGCTGATCAAGTTAATGTGCATAATGCAGCCACAGTAGGTGACGTATTAAATGCAGGTTGGAACTTACAAAATAATGGCACAGCGAAAGATTTTGTAAAACCATATGACACAGTAAACTTTGTGAACGGTGGCAATACGACAGCAGTTGTTACAACGAATGCGGAAGGTACTGTAAGTAATGTATCCTTCAACGTAACAGGATTACCTGTATCCTACACAACTGAAGATGGAAAACCAGTATCTAAAGTAGGCGACAAATTCTACAAAGTGAACGAAAATGGTCAACCTATCAGTGAAGCAGGTAAACCAGCAGTAAAAACAAATGATGCTGGCAAACTAGTAGATGAAGATGGTACTGAAATTGAACCAATCAACCCAGCAACTACTCCATTGAAAAATGTATTGGTAAATCCAAACCCAGCAGCAGACAAAACAGGTACAACAAGTCCAACACAATTAACAAATGTAGAAGGCAACTTGGATGGCGCTAAAAAAGATACAACAGCACCAAAAGCAGAAGCTGCTGCACCAAACACAACAAATAAAGATGGCGATAAATACATCAATCCTAACAATGCAGCCACAGTAGGTGACGTATTAAACGCAGGTTGGAACTTACAAGAAAATGGAACAGCGAAAGACTTCGTAAAACCATACGACAAAGTAAACTTTGTGAACGGTGGTAATACAACAGCTGTTGTGACAACTAATGCGGAAGGTACTGTAAGTAATGTATCCTTCAACGTAACAGGATTACCTGTATCCTACACAACTGAAGACGGCAAACCAGTATCCAAAGTGGGTGACAAATTCTACAAAGTAAATGAACAAGGTCAACCAATTAGCGAAGCAGGTAAGCCAGCAGTGAAAACAAATGATGCTGGTAAATTAGTAGATGAAGATGGTACTGAGATTGAACCAATCAATCCAGCAACTACTCCATTGAAAAATGCATTGGTAAATCCAAATCCAGCAGCAGATAAAACAGGTACAACAAGTCCAACAGCATTGAATAATGTAACATCTGGATTGAACAAATATGGGGATCAAGTAGATGGTAAACCAGTAGAAGGTACAACACCTGCCAATACAGGATTAATCGACTTATCTACACCAGCAGATGGTGCGGCACCAAAAGTAAGCGACAACACAGCTGCGACAGTAGGTGACTTACGTAACATGGGCTGGATTGTATCCGCTGATAAAACAACAGGTGATTTAGATACGGCATATTCCGCAACAGTGAAAAATGCAAACGAAGTGAAATTCGTAGGTACAGGCACAGCTATCGTATCTGGGGAAACTAAAGACGGTGTGCGTACGATCACTGTGAATGTAGATGACCAAGTATCCACTAATAACGCAACAACACCAGTTGTATATACAAAAGCAGATGGTACAAAAGTATATCCAATTAAAGGTGAAAACGGTGCTATTACATACCACACAACTCCAGATGGAAAAGGTGATAATGACCAAGAAGTTCCAGGCACAGAGGTAATTACATCTGTTAATAGTCCTGATGGAACAACAAAACCAGCTACATTAGCCAACGTAGCAGGCAACTTGGATGGCGCTAAAAAAGATACAACAGCACCAAAAGCAGAAGCAGCTGCACCAAACACAACAACTAAAGATGGTGATAAATACATCAATCCTAATAATGTAGCCACAGTAGGTGACGTATTAAACGCAGGTTGGAATTTACAAGAAAATGGAACAGCGAAAGACTTCGTAAAACCATACGATACTGTAAACTTCATTAATGGTGCAAATACGACAGCTGTGGTAACAACATCTGAAGATGGTACGACAAGTAAGGTAACATACAATGTAACAGGATTGCCTGTAACATACACAAATGAAGATGGAAAACCAGTATCTAAAGTGGGTGACAAATTCTACAAAGTTAACGAAAAAGGTCAACCACTAGCAGAGGATGGCACACCAGCAGCAGGTACAGATAAAGATGGTAACCCAATTACAGCCGATGGTACTGTAATCAAAGCAATCGATCCAGCTACAGAACCATTGAAAACTGCCTTGGTAAATCCAAATCCAGCAGCAGACAAAACAGGCACAACAAGCCCAACAGCATTGAACAATGT
>NZ_RQVA01000031.1:0-3325 GCF_003992255.1 Veillonella sp. CHU110
ATAATCAAGAGTTTCTGTATTGAAGTCTTATATACTCTAATAGGAAAAGCAAACCGCCCTTTCTTTTTATATTTAAAAAATGATTTCCAATCCACTTTAATATTGACATTAGGGTCATTCTCGATCCAGTAAACTTTATCAGCATTAAGAGAGTCAATAATTAAATCATCAGTATTCTTAACCTTATTTTACTAATCGATAATTTATGCCTGCACAATATTGAAACTAATTTTTTCTTTATTTTTTTCTCATCTTCTTTATTTTGTGTAAATATTCGATAATCATCTCGATACCTCAATATTTTATAATCTATATCTTCACCTTCTAATTCCTGAACCAATAAAGTATCAATATAACGCAATAATAATTCAGCAATAAAGTCAGAAACCACATTACCTTGTGGAATAGCAACAGTTTCTCCATAATTCATAAATTGGAATTTTTCATCAATTTTATTCCCTAGTAAATTTTTTTATCTTTTTTAGCTTTAGCAATGTCTTCATCATGTATCGACCAAGGTATCATATGAGTGTATATACTACCATAAAAATTAGCTATATCAACGTGTAGTAAATTATTATATTCCAAACTAAGCTTAATCGACTCCTGTTCTATATTTTCCCAGTAATGAAATGCATATCTTACTCCCGTCCTATTGTTATTTGTTTTAAATGGAATACTTTGACAAATTATTTTATCTCCTATTTTACTATCAAGAGAGTTATACCGATCAATCAAAATCTTCCAATTTTCTTTTTTAGTTATTAAATTTACTAAATCTAAATATAAAAGAGGGTAAATTATAGTGATGGGTCTATAATGATCTTTAGATTTGTTTAGTTGAATAGTGTAATTAATATTTGAAAATGATGAATATTTTTTATCAATTAAATACTTATCCTGTTTCTCAGACAAACAAGATTCTCCTAATAGATGAATCGCATGCTTTAATAAATTATCAAAATTATAATAAACTGGAAAATTCAAAGATACATAGGAATCAGATTCAAGCAGGAACTGTCGCGCCTCACTATGATCCATTTCCGTAAGAAAAATCTTTACATTCTCTTTCATAAATCCCCATCCTACCAACAAAACAATATATTTCAACCCTTCAGAAACTACCACCTATAAAAGGTACTGTACCATTTATTATACGTTCATTGCCACTAAAAATCTACCTTTGAACACCGTTATGCGTAGAAGTCTATGGTGCCCTCCTTTGCTAAAATAATGACAACGCAAAAAGAGCACGACATATTCCTAAATCTACCTTTGAATGCAGTTGTGCGTAGCAGTGTATGGCATCCCCATTGCCTAAATAATGACAAAGCATAAAGACCGCAACATGTTCCGGAGCAAACCTACCGTAGGATCAGTTTGTGAAGGAATATGTTGCGGTCTTTTCTTATATACTATTTTTAGGAAGACGCCTTAAACAAATAGCGCTTCAAGTGTTACCCGATGTCAGCAGGTGTAGAGAAATCTACTGTAATACCCAATGCTTTTGCTACGCCTTCGCCATATGCAGGGTCACATGCATAGCAATGTTTTGCATGTCGTTCTTGGATAAACAATGGAACTCCTGCCATATTGTTAGCAGTATTTTTGAACAATACTTCTTGTTGTTCTGGAGTCATGAGACGGAACAATTTACCAGGTTGTGTGTAGTAATCGGAATCATCTTCACGGAAGTCGTATTGATATGCTTTACCAGATACGTCATATCCTGGATCTTTGTATTGTGGTTGGTTAGCCCATTGGCCAAAGCTATTTGGAGCATATCCAATAGTAGCACCATGGTTGCCATCTACACGGCCTTGTCCATCACGATGGTAAGAATTGAATGGGCATTTAGGCGCATTCACAGGAATGGATGGATAGTTTGTGCCTAAGCGGTAGCGTTGTGCATCAGCGTAGGAGAACAAACGACCTTGTAACATGCGGTCAGGGCTGAATCCAATACCAGGGATAATTGTGGATGGAGCAAATGCTGCTTGTTCTACATCTTGGAAGTAGTTTTCTGGGTTGCGGTTCAATTCCATCACCCCTACTTCGATTAATGGGAAGTCTTTTTTGTACCATACTTTTGTAAGGTCAAATGGATTGTATGGAAGGGCTTCTGCTTGTTCTTCTGTCATCACTTGGATATACAATTTCCAACGAGGGAAATCACCTTTTGCGATCGCGTCGAACAAGTCACGTTGTGCACTTTCACGGTCGTTCGCAATAATAGCAGATGCTTCCTCTTCTGTTAAGTTTTTAATTGGTTGTTGGCAAACCCAGTGGAATTTTACCCATACGCGTTCGTCGTTTGCATTGATTAAGCTATATGTGTGGGAACCAAAACCATGCATATGACGATAGCCATCAGGAATACCACGGTCACTCATAACGATTGTAATTTGGTGCATTGCTTCTGGCAAGCTAGTCCAGAAATCCCAGTTAGCAGTAGCATCACGAAGATTAGTTTCAGGATTACGTTTAACTGCACGATTCAAGTCAGGGAATTGCAATGGATCACGGATGAAGAATACTGGTGTATTATTACCAACTAAATCCCAGTTACCTTCTTCTGTATACATTTTTACAGCAAAACCACGGATATCACGTTCTGCATCAGCAGCACCACGTTCGCCAGCTACTGTGGAAAAACGAACGAACAAATCAGTTTGTTTACCCACTTCAGAAAATACTTTCGCTTTTGTATATTTTGTAATGTCATTTGTTACTGTGAAAGTACCAAATGCGCCAGATCCTTTCGCATGCATACGGCGTTCAGGAATCACTTCACGAGCAAAGTGGCCTAGTTTTTCCATCAACCACACGTCTTGCATCAATACAGGACCACGTTTTCCAGCTGTAGCGCTGTTGTTATTGTCAGGCACCGGAGCACCAAAGGCAGTTGTTAATTTTTCTTCTTTCATAACTTTCTCCTTTGTAAACTTATACATATCATAATATAATTAAAACCTATATTTTATTATAACGGATAATTATTATCCGTTAACTTATGAACTCATTATAGAACTTTTTCTATATGTTGTCAATAATGATTTTCCATTAAGTTTTATTATTTTTGATGTTATAAACTATAACATTATCAATTCATCTATTTTAGTGTGCAAATATAGCTACTAACCCACATCTACTTCCTTTTTAGACTATGATATACTTCATCTTACTTTAAATCATATAGGTAAGTAATTCAATACAATAATTTCTATGTTCCGTCTTAATACATTAATAGGCTCTATAATAAATGTTGGGGCTACTCATATAAGAGTAGTCGCCAACATTCTTTTTTTGCAATAAAATAGACATA
>NZ_RQVA01000032.1:0-2846 GCF_003992255.1 Veillonella sp. CHU110
TATCAAATATAAAACTTTATATATTTTTCATATTGTTATTATTAATCCATTTGAATACCTGTAACTTACACAATACATCAATTTTTATTTTCAAGCAGATCTTTCAAATTTATTATAAATAACTTTTTTATACATTTTGTATATTTTACACAAAATATTCTATACAAAAAACTCCCAAGTAGTTATACCTTGTGTATTAACTAGCTTGGGAGTTATCTATTTTTATTATATATACTATTCCTTATCGAATAACTTTAGACAAGAAGGATTGTGTCCGCTCATGTTTTGGTGTATCAAACACTTCTTCTGCAGTACCTTCTTCTAGAATCTCGCCACCATCGACAAATAAAACTCGCGTTGCTACTTCTTTGGCAAAGCTCATCTCATGAGTGACAACTACCATTGTCATTCCTTCTTTAGCAAGATCTTTCATAACATCTAATACTTCACTAACCATTTCTGGATCTAACGCAGAGGTTGGCTCATCAAAAAGCATCACCTTAGGTTTCATCGCTAACGCACGAGCAATAGCTACACGTTGTTGCTGACCGCCAGACAATTGTTCTGGATAGGCCTCCGCTTTGTCTGAAAGTCCTACTTTTCCCAACAAATCATGGGCAATTGCTTCTGCATCTGCCTTGGAAAGTCCTCTAATTTTTTGTGGTGCCAATGTAATATTATCTAACACTGTCATATGAGGGAATAAATTAAATCGCTGGAATACCATACCTACTTCTGCGCGTACATTGTTTATATTTTCTTTTACATTCAAATTCATTCCATCTACAATGACATCCCCAGAGGTAGGCTCTTCTAAATAGTTCATACAACGAAGCACGGTACTTTTCCCTGATCCAGAGGGACCAATGATAACCACTACTTCACCTTTATCGATTTCGGCATTAACACCTTTCAGTACATGTAATTCACCGAAATATTTATGTACATCAATTAATTTAATCATTTAATATTATATTTCCTTTCTAAGTATGCAACGAGTCGGGAAATGGTTAATGTCATAATTAAGTATATCACCGCTACAGCAGTCCATATTTCAAAAGAGCCATAGGTACGTGCAATAATTAATTGACCACGACGTGTCAATTCCTCAAACCCAATGACTGCTACCAGAGATGTATCTTTCAACATGGCAATAAATTCATTTCCAAGTGGTGGAATAATTGCCTTGAACGCTTGTGGCATAATAATATAACGCATCGTTTGGAACCATGTTAATCCCAATGAACGACCAGCTTCCATTTGTCCTTTGTTGATCGATTGAATCCCTGCACGGAATATTTCTGACACATAGGCTCCAGAATTAATAGAACATGCCAATACAGCCGCTAAATAGGGCCCAATAGGCTCTGGTGCACCATTGGCATTTACAATAGCTCCTAATAGTTTTGGCCCACCAAAGTAAATCATAAAGATTTGTACTAGTAATGGTGTGCCTCTAAATAATTCTACATAGCATTTTGCAATGAGTCGAATCACTCTAAAGCGAGATAAATTCATCAAAGACACCACGAGTCCAATAAAGAATCCAAATCCCACACTCATAAGAGTGATCTGAATTGTAATTCCCGCTCCTCCGATCAGTAGAGGTAGAGAATCTACAATCAACTTCCAATTAAAATCCATCGTCAACAATCCATCCTTTCATATACACACAGGTAAGGAGGCTAAAAAGCCTCCTTATATAGTACCTTATTTCCCTTCGTATGTCACGGGCATATCTTTCGGCATATCTGTTTTAAACCATTTTTGGTATATTTTGTTTAATGTACCATCTTGCTTCATCTCTGTCAATGCTTTATTCACACTTTCAATAAGGGCTGTATTCTTCTTGTTCATAGCTAACCCAAAGTATTCTTTTGTATTAGGGTACTCAATGACTTGCAATTGTTCATCTGCGTGCTTAGCCACGTAGTATTGCGCCACTGGGAGGTCGATTAAAGCACCTTCAACGCCGCCATTTTTCAATTCTAATAAGGCATCACTTGTGTGATCAAAGTTTTTAACCACCGCTCCATCAATTTTACTTGCTAAATCAGCTCCTGTAGTTCCCATTTGTACAGCAATAGTTTTTCCACCTAAATCCTGTAACCCTTTAATGGGACTACTATTCTTAACAACTACAGCCATACCTGATTCGTAATAAGGCATGCTGAAACCAACTTTTTCTGTCCGTGCTTTAGTGATGGTCATACCAGAGGCAGCTATATCAATTTCCCCATTATCTAATGCAGGAACTAACCCATCAAAAGGCACATTTTTAAATTCAATTGTTTTACCTGTCCGTGCAGCAATCTCTTTTGCCACATCAATATCAAAGCCTTGTACCTCTTCGGAACCTTCATTTTTAAACTCAAAAGGAACAAAGGTTGCATTAGTACCTACTTTTAATACATTGTTAGTCTGTGCTTGTTCTGCCCCTTGAGATCCACATCCACCTAACATAGCCATTACACCTAATGTTACTAATCCTGTGCATATCCATTGTTTTACATTCATTTTCATCACCATTCTCCTTTACTTCTTAATTGTGTTCTGTAATGTATGCACTGATTATACATCTAATTGTATATTTAGTCAACATAAATTTTCATATTTTTTGTATTTTTATTTACCCCTATATATAAACTACAACAACAAAGAATATCTGAAATATACGCTATATCCTAACTACTTACAAATACGTTATCCTATTATTAGCTTGAATATCTCACTGTATGCCACCAATTTTTATTCATAGAATAAAAAAATAGGCTCTATAATAAATGTTGGGGCTACTCATATAAGAGTAGTCGCCAACATTCTTTTTTTGCAATAAAATAGACATA
>NZ_RQVA01000033.1:0-2138 GCF_003992255.1 Veillonella sp. CHU110
ACTGTGATAACGGTATTGTCACCATTTTTAATTGTCAATGGATCTGCGCCATTACCAGAGATACCTTTCATGTTTGTTAAGGTATCTGCTAATTTCACCACTAATCCGTTTGCATTTGCAGTAGTATCTTTTTCCACACGGATGTTCACGCCGGCTTCTGTTACTGGAGTTGTTGCGCTTGGTGTGAAGTTTTTCGCACCTTTTACAGTTAATGTAGTACCTAATGCACGTTCTACATTTTGTCCATCATCGCCTGTGAAAGTCAATGGTTTCGCAGCCAATTCTTTCACTGTATTGATACGAGTATCTAGTTTGTCAACTGCTGCACCTACATTGTTAACAGTCTCTTTGCCACCTGCTTCATCATCTTTTGTGATGCTGTATGTAGGTTGTGTTAATGCGCCATTAGCGTCAACACCTGCGTTACCGCCAAGAGCGTTTGCCATTTCTTGTTTTGCAGTATGCAATTGACCACCATTGACAGCATCTTTCGATTTGTCAGCAATCGTGCCATTCGCAATGTTGGACAACTTCGTACCTGTTGCTGTATCTGCTGTTGTAGTTGTACCATCTGGGTTCACTAAACGCGCTTGTGGAGCTGTTACCACTTCAGGGGCTTTTCCACCATTTTCATCGGCTGTTTTTACAGTGCCATTAGCTTTCACATCATCTGCTTTATAGTAGTTACCATCGTTAGCTTTCACTAGACGGTTGCCTTTGTCATCAGTGTACACTACTGTACCAGCTTCGCCGTTACGAAGTGCATTCACTTTAGATGTTAAGTCTTTACCGTTCAAGCCATCTTGACCAGTTAAACCTTTATCGCCTGCTGCTGCATCAGCTGCTTTTGGATCTTTGCCAGTGCCTGCTTTGCCATCACGGCCGTCAGCACCGATAGTTCCTACTGTATTAGCTAAGTTATCTACTTTCGCTAATTTAGCTTTTGTATCTGCAGACAAACCTACTGTGTAAGTACGTACTTTATCCGCATCCTCATCGCCACCAGTGACTTCAATACCATCACCTTTGATAACTTTTGTATCAATAGCATCTACTGTGTATGTTGTGACATGGCTTGTTGTAACGCCATTGACATTTACATTTTTACCAGGAGCTACTTTCACAGCGCCCGCTGCTAAATCACGAACTTCATTTTTACCAGTATCGTTTAGATTACTTAAGTCTTTGTTCGCTGCGTTACCAACTTGTGTATCTACATAATCTTTGTTTGCTGCATCTGTGCCTGCATTTGGAGCTGCTACATTAGAAATCACTTTATTACCAGCATTGATACCATCTTTGCCGATTGTTACTGTTGTCACAGTTGGTGCTGTACCAGGAGCTGCACCTTCTGGCAACGGTTGTGTATTCGTAATAGTTAATTTATCTCCATCTAAAGCAAGTTTAGTACCTGCACCGTCAGAGGTTGCTGCATTCGTAATAGAAGTGATACCTACTAAGTCTTTTGCCAAACCGATTTCTAGTTTATTATCATTAGTTTTCTTAGTGCGGATATTATTCGCTGCTGTTGTTGCCCCAGTAGTAAGTGTACCTTCACCAACGATATCTAAGGTTTCACCTAATTGTTTTTTGATACCTTGTTGATCATTACCTTGGAATGTTAGTCCTTTCGCAATGATTTCAGTCGCTGTGTTGTTCAAGTCACTTACGTTGACTGCTGCATGTTTCGTTTTATCGTTGTTTGCTGCTGTGTTCAAGTTGTCTAAGAATGTAGGCTTAGCACCATCAGCTGCTGCCGCCGGAATCGCAGACGCTACATTGTTGAATACTGTTGTACCACCAGTTGTTGTACCATTTGGATTTACTAAACGAGCTTGTGGTGTTGCCACTTCTGTAGCACCGTCCAGTTTGTTACCAGTAGCATCTACTTTATCAGCTAAGTACCATTTGCCATCGTTAGCTTTTACAACACGTTTGCCATTTTCATCTGTGTACACCACTGTACCAGCTTCGCCGTTACGTAATGCATTGACTTTAGATGTTAAATCTTTACCGTTTAAGCCATCCGCTTTTGTTAAGCCATCTTTGCCCATACCAGCGTTGTCGCCTGTACCAGGTTTACCATCACGGCCATCCACTGCTGTATCACCAAGTTTTGCTGCGTTGTCAAGCACTTT
>NZ_RQVA01000034.1:0-1729 GCF_003992255.1 Veillonella sp. CHU110
TGACTATGAGGCTAATAATACCATATATTATCTTTGATGATATAGTTCCATCCTATTCGATGCATCATATACTCAAAAACTTTATGACATAGAATTACAGCAGTATATACAATGCATAGGTTTTAATAAGAATGGTTATGGCTGTATTCATATGTAATCAAATTGACCATCTATAAATAGATACGATACAATAAAGATAATATATTGTTTGTACTTCATAGGGGGAAGAACTATGCTAAAAAAATGTTTAGTCGGTTGCCTAGCAGTAAGCTCCTTGCTGTTCACGGTGGTGAATGCATACGATTATAATGAGTATGATCAAAAGTTAGTGAACAGAATGTCTGGAGAATGGAAGAATCTAGACGGTCAAGTGGTTTTCAATATTCAAAATGGGTATATTAATGGAGCTCAAGTGCTAGATGTAACAGGATTAGCGGGCAGTCAAAGCTTTGGTGTTGGGAATTTTATTATACATGAAGCGGCAGGAAATCGTCCGTTGCATATGAGCTTTGCTAGTACAGGTAAAAACATTGGTCGAATTGTATATAATGGCCAAGCATTATTTAAACAAATACCAGTTCCATATTCTGAAAGTGTATCTGGCATACATGTTGGATCTACAAAGGATGAGGTACTACGAACATTTGGTAGGCCAACAAAAAGAATGGGAGATACCTATGGTGAGAGCTTGGAGTATGCACATTATAAAATGAGGATTAGATTAGATGGAGGCACTGTTACATCTGTGACTATGCTTAAAGGAAGCCCCCTCCAATTTGATACATCTGGATTGAGTTATGCTGATGGTAAAGAGAAATTTATGGGGGTGTATGATATGCGGAATAATATAGGGTTCGTTATAAAGCAACTGCCAACAGGAGAGGATATTCTTTACAGTGTTGATGGAGGTTATGTGGAAATTACCTTAAACCCTACGCCTTGATAGTGTCAAGGAACGATATTGGAAGTTAAAACAAGCTTGACATATCGCTCTTTTATATATGCATAAGATAAAATGAATATATACTTACTAGGTATTATAGGATTAGCGCAATCAGCCTAAGTGTAGAAAAGCGGAGGTATTTTATGAAAACGTTATGTAAACTGTTACTTGTTACCATGGTGGTATGGTTAGGTGCACTATCACTGACTCCAGTAGAAGCTAGTGTAGCGAATGATCCCGGGTATGTACGTATTTATCGTCAGGGGGCATCGACATTCTACTTGAATAAACGATCCATTGCGATTGAAAACTATAATCCACCATATTATCGTTTATCTGTCACAACTCGTACTGAATATGATCCAATTATGAGATTCTCAGAAGAGACAAAAGATGGTGCCCGTATGGTATTTGATTATGATTACGATAATAAAACGATTAGCTTAGTAGGGGGTAGAAGAGGAAATCGACCTATAGATGTATCAAGAGGTGAGGATTGGCAGTATCCAGCAGAAGCGAAAGCCGCAGCACTTGCAGCATTCCGTGTAGTTTACGGTATTCCATTTTATTAATAAAAAGCATATAACGTACTGAACATTTGGAAAAAATAAGCAACAAAAAATAATTAAATGATTTCTAATAAAACAGAGGAATGTTGATCAACATGTGTCAACATTCCTCTGTTTTTATACTTGTAAGAAGGAAAAGCGGGTTATAGGACAAAATGAGTTGGTTTTAATAGCAATGAGCCTAGTTAAATACTAGGCTCATTGAATTTTAAAGTTG
>NZ_RQVA01000035.1:0-1198 GCF_003992255.1 Veillonella sp. CHU110
ATACAAAGGCATTAACAATTTGAGGGAACCAACTAACAAAGGAGACTTTAAAATTACTAAACTCTGGTAGATGACTGTTTTCTACTGCGTTTAGCCATAATTGTAGGTGCCTTTCTATGTTAGGTATGCTGTATGTCTTAAATATCTTCCTAAAGGCTAATCTAAGCCCATATGCACGTCGTAGGTCATCGGATATACGCAATATTTCTAACAGCTTTACTCGCTCGCTTTCAGTTAATTTATTAGGGTTCTTCATAAGAACCCTTCGGTTATATTTGAGCGTTCTAGAGTGTGCCACTAGCCTCTTTTGCTCACGCTTACGTACACGCTCGAGCGCCCAATCCACCAAGCGACACACATGATAACGATCTGCCACAATATGTGCGTGAGGGAACATAGTTTGCATCACTAACCTAAATAATGGAGACATATCCATAACGATGTATTTAACCTGTTCTCTAGCTGCTTTAGAAAAGGTTTTAAAGTATTGGATAAGAGCTCGCGTATCTCGTTTAGGTAAAATGTCTGCGATAGAGTGATTGTTTAAATCGGTTATGATAACTTGGTACATTTGACCTTCAGCATTCCCTTTATATTCGTCAATACCTAGTACAGTAGGTAATTGAGAAGGCTTTGGAATGGCTAATTTAGAACAATACCGAATAACTGTGGATACAGAAACATCGCTGCGTTTAGCCATCTCCGTGTAAGATCCTTTTTCTTCAAGTTGTCTAAATAGATACTCCACATTAGTTTTACTGAGTCGCAAATAACGGCAAACAAAAGGGTTCTTTTCTATGAAAGTGTGATTACATTCCTGGCACTTGTAACGTCTTTGTAAGTAGGTAGCAGTCACTATGTGATGTTGTGTAGCGCCAAACTTAACGTCTCTAGGGCGTTTACCTTTAGACTTTCTAGTATGTGCTCCGCAATGTGGACATACTTGCTCAGCTACTGGCATCTCAAGTGTGAAATGCACAGAACCATCATCATTTACTTTCATAAATTTAATATGTTCCTCTTTAATTTTAAAGACAATTTCTGTATAATTGATGTTAGACATATATGACTCATCCTTTCTTAATGGTTTGGTTGCTTTTAATGATACGGTTTGAGTTTGTATATGTCTATTTTATTGCAAAAAAAGAATGTTGGCGACTACTCTTATATGAGTAGCCCCAACATTTATTATAGAGCC
>NZ_RQVA01000036.1:0-1171 GCF_003992255.1 Veillonella sp. CHU110
ATTATGCTTCGATAGCTGTAACAACACCAGCGCCTACTGTATGGCCACCTTCGCGGATCGCGAAACGTAAGCCTTCTTCAATAGCGATTGGAGTGATAAGCTCGATGTTCATAGTGATGTTATCACCAGGCATACACATTTCTGTACCTTCTGGTAAGTTGATAACGCCAGTTACGTCAGTTGTACGGAAGTAGAATTGTGGACGGTAGTTGGAGAAGAATGGAGTATGACGGCCACCTTCTTCTTTTGTCAACACGTATACTTCTGCTTTGAATTTAGTGTGAGGTTTGATAGAACCTGGTTTAGCCAATACTTGACCACGTTCGATGTCTTTACGATCGATACCGCGAAGCAATGCACCTACATTGTCACCTGCTACTGCAGATTCCAAGATTTTACGGAACATTTCAAGACCTGTAACTGTAGTGCTGGATGGTTCTTCTTGAAGACCAACGATTTCTACTACGTCACCAACGTTGATTTGACCACGTTCTACACGGCCAGTTGCTACTGTACCACGACCAGTGATTGTGAACACGTCCTCTACAGGCATCAAGAATGTTTTGTCTGTATCACGTTCTGGAGTTGGGATGTACTCGTCAACTTTTGCCATCAATTCGTTGATTGCTTCAACGTATGCAGCGTCGCCTTCTAAAGCTTTCAATGCAGAACCTGCAACAACTGGGATGTCATCGCCAGGGAATTCGTAGCTGGAAAGTAATTCACGGATTTCCATTTCTACTAATTCTAATAATTCTTCATCGTCAACCATGTCTTTTTTGTTCATGAATACAACGATAGCTGGTACACCTACTTGGCGAGCCAACAAGATGTGCTCACGAGTTTGTGGCATAGGGCCGTCAGCTGCGGATACAACTAGGATAGCGCCGTCCATTTGAGCAGCACCAGTGATCATGTTTTTAACATAGTCAGCATGGCCTGGGCAGTCAACGTGTGCATAGTGACGAGAATCTGTTTCGTACTCTACGTGTGCAGTGTTGATTGTGATACCGCGTTCACGTTCTTCTGGAGCTTTGTCGATCATGCTGTAGTCTTGGAAATCAGCTTGACCTTTTTCAGCAAGAACTTTAGTGATTGCTGCTGTTAAAGTAGTTTTACCATGGTCAACGTGACCGATAGTACCAATGTTAACGTGTGGTTTATTACGTTC
>NZ_RQVA01000037.1:0-1068 GCF_003992255.1 Veillonella sp. CHU110
TCTACGGTAGTCAAACATTTGTGACACAACCTCCTAAAAGTTTATTTAAGAAGTACTCTGCTATATATTCATTGGGTGATTTAAACCCCAATACTTTCTGTGCTATGTTATTATATCTACTTGCATATCGTTGATGTGCCTTTAAGAAAGCGTCAAGACTCCTAAATCTTCTTGTATAGAATCTTTCTCCATCAACCTTATGACTCCGCTCTACCTTTCCATTTTGCCATGGAGAAAATGGACGTATTAGCTTATGTTTTATACCTAATTTACGTAATACTCGATCAAACAAACACTCTTGTTCTTTACGACCGTAATTAGTAAACTCTCGCCCATTATCTGTCTGTATCGTACGTATTTTAAAGCCCATACGAGCCTCTAAATCTACTAAGAATCTACTCGTATTAGTTACGCTCTTCTCGTCTACAATAGATAGTATACGTTTCCTAGAGTATTCATCTATAGCCGTAATTTGGTAGTATTTAATGCCATTGGTGTTAAACAGCAAGCATTCATTAGGTACATATTTAATATCAATTTGAACTTTTTCACCTGGGTATGTAACCACATCAGGTTTCCAATTGCTTTTATAATATTGTTTAGGTTCCTTTGTCTTAGGTATATGCCTGCGTATTTGACAACACATCGATCCATAGGAACGGGTATATCCGCGTTTCTTAGCTTCTGTATATACTTGTGCCAACCCTTCATGCTTAAACTTCGAATATACACGCTTAATTAGGGATAATTCTTCTGCTGAATGTTGATTTGGATGTGAGTGAGGTCTACGGCTCTTTAAGCGCAAGGATTCAATCGTTCCATCATAGCGTTTTACCCAACGTTGTACTTGTTGTCTACTTGTATGATACCGTCTAGCTGCTTCAGCATTGTTTTTATGTTTAATAGCATATTCACAAATTAGTTTACGAAAGCGTAATTCTTCAGTTATAATAGATGACATAAGAAGGTCTCTCCTTTGAAATAATGATTCGGTTTAGCAACTTTCATTATAACAGAGAGCCTTCTTATTTTTTTATTTTTTTGTCACAAATGTATTATACCCTTACA
>NZ_RQVA01000038.1:0-974 GCF_003992255.1 Veillonella sp. CHU110
GGCTCTATAATATATCTTGGGGGGACAGCAAAAGCCATCCCCCCAAGGTATATTTTTTTATGCAAAAAAGTAGGCATATCATTCAGTTTACTTTACAATATAAGTAACCACACCAATAAGAAAGGACTGAAGCATATGCCTACATTAGATTATACTGAATTTTTTACAAATATCAAAGCAAATTTTATTCATGATGTCGTATTTGATGAGGAAAGCAAAACTGTTATCTACTATATTAAGTTGCCTAGAGTCACTCATACATGTCCTATATGTGGATCTGTACACACAGAGGTAAAAGGGTATTACACACGTACTATTAAGCTAGGTACAGAAGTAAATGCGCAATATAACAACTGCAAAAAGGTTGGTAAGTATACGCAACGAAGATATCGTTGTACCTTCTGTGGTAAAACTTTCAATGAAAAGAATCCTTTCATAAGTAAGTATTTACAAATGAGTAAAGCTGTAATAGCCACGATGATGTATAAGCTACAAGGCACTCACACTTATACAGATATTGCTAAAGAGCTAGATGTATCCACTACCACTGTCATCCGTATGTTTACCAAGACCTTTCACTTTGGGATACCAGAGTATTTACCGGCAACACTAGCTATTGATGAGTTTAGAGGAAACGCTGGTGGGCAAAAGTTTCAGGTCATCATCACAGATCCAAAAGGTAAACGGGTATTAGATATTTTGCCCGAAAGAAGTGAGGCAGCGTTATTTAGCTACTTTAAACAGTTTCGTTTGCAGGAACGCTCTAAAGTGCGTTATCTAGTCATGGATATGTCGGAGTTTTTCCGTTCTAAGATGAGAAAACTGTTTCCTCATGCTACCATTATTGCCGATCGATTTCATCTAGTACGACTGGTAGGTTGGGGCTTTGAGAATGTTAGAAAACGAGAACAGAAGCGTTTAAAGAAGTCCGGATCTTACATTAAACGTTCTCGCAAGCTATGTCGTAAGGCATT
>NZ_RQVA01000039.1:0-374 GCF_003992255.1 Veillonella sp. CHU110
GACATGGTTGATAGGCCAGGTGTGGAAGTGCTGTAAGGCATGGAGCTGACTGGTACTAATAGATCGAGGGCTTTACTTTAGCAGAGAAGCAGTTTTGTAGGAGCGAAGCGACGCACAAAACTGACTGAATCGCTAGCTCGCGCGTAAGATTTTCTGCGACCGAAGGGAGCAAAGAAAATCCACAGCAGACGAGCGGAAAACAGAAATGTTATAGAGCGATATGACTGGTATGTAAATACTAATACTTGTAAGTTAATTATTATTCTTCTATGTAGTTTTCAGGGAACACCCTGACAGATTCAGTGACGATGGCTACGAGGAACCACCTGTTCCCATCCCGAACACAGTAGTTAAGCTCGTAAACGCCGAAAGTA
>NZ_RQVA01000040.1:0-301 GCF_003992255.1 Veillonella sp. CHU110
GTCGTAACAAGGTAGCCGTATCGGAAGGTGCGGCTGGATCACCTCCTTTCTAGGGAGACATACACTAGCACAAGATGCTAGATGTCACACTAGGTCGACACTTTGGTCACCTACATTGTTCAGTTTTGAGAGGTCAACTCTCAAAGGTTAGTATTGACAAGCTTATGAAGTTTGAGTATACTAACAACACTGTTCTTTGAAAACTGCATAGAAGATAATAAATTATTTATGATTTGGTCTCTTAGAGTTGACTCTAAGGGTTAGACCAAGCACATAGATTCTCTAAATTAACTTATAAGGT
>NZ_RQVA01000041.1:0-273 GCF_003992255.1 Veillonella sp. CHU110
CAGTCATCTACCAGAGTTTAGTAATTTTAAAGTCTCCTTTGTTAGTTGGTTCCCTCAAATTGTTAATGCCTTTGTATTACCATACTCCAATGGGTTTACCGAAGGATGTAATAATAACATAAAAGTATTAAAGAGAATAAGTTATGGGTTGCGTCATTTTGAGCGTTTCAGAGTTCGTATACTTCTATTAAGTAAAAAGAATAGCACTAGCTATTTAGATAGCTAGTGCTAAGAACTTTTTATATGAGCAGCCCCCACATTTGACAAAGAGCC
>NZ_RQVA01000042.1:0-262 GCF_003992255.1 Veillonella sp. CHU110
GTAGGCCTATAGCTCAGCTGGTTAGAGCGCACGCCTGATAAGCGTGAGGTCGGTGGTTCAAGTCCACTTAGGCCTACCAGTGCCTTTCTTCAATGAAGAAGAGCTAATATAATAAGTCCTATCTTAAGATGGAAGAAATTCCTAATCAGGATGAGTTCCGAATACAAGATAGACTCACATGGGGGCGTAGCTCAGTTGGGAGAGCACCTGCCTTGCAAGCAGGGGGTCAGGAGTTCGAATCTCCTCGTCTCCACCATTTCCT
>NZ_RQVA01000043.1:0-230 GCF_003992255.1 Veillonella sp. CHU110
CGGCTGGATCACCTCCTTTCTAGGGAGACATACACTAGCACAAGATGCTAGATGTCACACTAGGTCGACACTTTGGTGTAATGGATAGACGTAGCATATGCGCTAGCTGTATCCAACCTTAATTGTTCAGTTTTGAGAGATTATCTCTCATATGTAGGCCTATAGCTCAGCTGGTTAGAGCGCACGCCTGATAAGCGTGAGGTCGGTGGTTCAAGTCCACTTAGGCCTAC